>CAYRRR010000001.1:0-3371 GCA_964426755.1 uncultured Candidatus Saccharibacteria bacterium
GGGATGCAGAAGTACCATGAATGGGCACCGCTGTGGAAGGTGGCTCGGGTCGAAGAAACACCGTCCATGCCAGAGGGCTGGGGGAACACGGGTGTCAGCAACGGCACTCCCACCAGCGGTAGGCCTCCCACGGGTAACACCGAGGGATGGATGGTCGTCTTCGTCGATGCAACCAGCAAGGAGATCGGTCGTCACGGCGTCATGAAGCGCTGCGGCAATCCCGTGACCCACAAGCCGGTTGCTCCGGAAGGCCCAACCGATGAAGGCCCTCCCGATGTGGAGAAGCCGAAGCCGGAGAAGCCGAAGCCTCCCGAGAAGCCGCGTGGTGGCAAGGATCATCGCAAGTCGCCGGTGAGTTCCGACAGGAACCACCCTGATGAGCGAGTCCGTCCGGTCATCCCAACGCCGCCGACAGTCATTCGTCATCCGGATGCGCCGCCGCCTCCGCCGCAACCGCGGCCGAAGCCAGGCGAACCGCCAGGACGAGGTGACAGTGGGCACGGGCCGACCAACACGACGACGCCGCCAACAACGGTAGCGCCGCCACCGGCTCCGCCGATCACGGCTCCGCCAACGACGAACCCTCCGCCACCGCCTCCGGGCAGCTTCTGACGGAACGTCGACACTTCAGAGCAATATCTCGTGAGCTCTCCTTCATTTGTTAGGTTGGCAACGCACTAGTTGCGCAGCACGCTAGCCAAGCAAAAAAGGAAAATCGAGATAGGTTGGTAGGGAACCTGTGCAGCACCATGCTGTTAACCAAACGGAAACGTTTGGACAAACCCTCCATTTCGATACGCTGGCGACTGCCGCTTGAGCTTAATGCTCGCGCACTCGTTAGCCAAGGTTGTTGGTAAAGCCTTTCGCCTTACGCGAAAAAAACCAACATAGTGTTGGAGCGCTTGAACCGATAAAACGGATCGCCTCATTACACATAGTCACACCCCGCGGGTAGTACCAAGATTAGTCTTCATGACTAAACTTTTTACTACCCGCAACACACCAAAAAATTTATAGACAAAGTTAAAGAATTGTCTCATAAACGTGAATTGTAATGATTTGACTTACCTACTTGTTAGCAGGTGGGTGAATCAAGTCCTTTAACAATCGAGAAGAAAGCATAACCATAATATTGACAATAAGTAATAGAAATGGTAATATTAAGCATAACTGGGAGGTGGGGTCTATGCCAAGGTATAGGTGCCTCTGCAGTTTTGGTCTTTAACAATTAGAGCGGTAAAACAATAAGGTTTACATTTTGTTAAAGAACATTACCTTTTAAGGAGGTTAATATGAAGAGACTATTTAACCGCCTACCTAAAAAACTTATCGCAAGTGCTGCGCTTTTTGCAGTCACGCTTGTGAGTATGGGTGCAGTAGGTATGGCGTTGCTTGGCGGGGATCGCCCTGTTAAGCAATATCAAGGCCCGGGTACACCTGGTTTTGATCACGTTACGTTTAACTCTTTCACCGGAGTTCCAAATATAGGTGATGAACGGAATTTCTTTCACGGTAAAATCGCTGGCGCTCCTGATGGTTTTTATGACCCGATGAATGGCGTCCGTGACGGTGATGAAATTTTAATGCGCGTGTATGTACACAACGGCGCTGACCCAAAGCATAACGCAAGTGGAAAAGGCGTAGCTAAGAATACGCGTGTACGTGTTGAGTTGCCAGCCGGCCTCAACAAAGCACAAACTGCTAAGGCATTTGTGAGTGCAGATAATGCACAACCAAAAGTAATTGAAGACACCTTGAGCATGACTGGTGAGTACCCTGTACAGCTAGACTATGTTCCTGGTTCGGCAACAATTAAGACAAACTTTATTGACCAAAAAGTTAGCGATGAAATCATCAAGGGTGGTGTTAAGATTGGTGATGATAACGTTAACGGTACAATGAAGGGTTGTTTTGAATATGTAGCCCTTGTAACCTTTAAGGTTAAGGTTAAGTCACCTCGTTACACTATCGATAAGCAGGTTAGCATGGCTGGCCAGCAGAATGGTTCTTGGCAAAAAAATCTTGATGTTAAGCCTGGCGACAACGTTTCTTGGATGATTACATTTAAGAACGCTGGTTCTACCGAGCTTAAAAACGTTAAGATTGTAGACGAAGTTCCAGCTGGTGTAGAGGTGGTTCCTGGTACGGTTAAGCTGATTAACGGAAACTATCCAAACGGTTATGTATTCCCTGACTCAGCTATCCAAGCAAATGGCCGACAAGTTAACGTTGATATAGGTAACTACAACCCAAATGGCATTGCATACGTCGGTTTTCGAACCAAAGTGAGTGAAGGCAAAAAGGATGAATGTGGTGCAAAGAAAATCACTAACAAAGCTTTTGCAACTCCAACAGGATTCGGTGCAATTTGGGAAACAGCAACTATAAACGTTGACTACGGTAAATGTAAACCTGAAGAACCAAAGAAGTCTACCTATGAGTGTAAGCTCATTAGCGTTGAACAACTTGGTGGTCGTAAAGTACGCGTAGGTATTACGCCAAGCTTTACCGGTAACGTACAGGTTAAAAACTACACCTTCGATTTTGGTGACGGAACAGCACCTCTTTTGACTGATCAAACTTCAGTTGAACATGAGTATGCAAAAGACGGTACCTATAAGATTGTAGGTAAAGTTAACTTTACTGTTGACGGTCAAGACAAGTCAGGCGTAACAAGCCCAACTTGTGAAAGTATGGTTACATACACGTCTGCAAAACCTCAGCCACCGGTAACACCAGAACAGCCACAACCGACTCAGCTTCCTGTCACAGGTGCTGGTGATGTTGCGGGAATCGTAGCTGCAGTTACCGTAGCTGGTGCGACTGCTCACCGATTGGTGTACAGCCGCCGAAACGGCTAATCAGTCCGATCTTTCTTACTGGACGTGGTATGGAAAGTGTCTCTGGCATAGCCAGAGCGCTGCCTACCATTCGTGGCGCGCTACTTTTGTTGCAGATTTACGGATGCCCACTCATCGTATGAAATATACGATTCGTTTGCACTTCGCACCTGCGCCTCGTAGCACATCCAGGCTGGCAAGAAAGCTACAAAACTGTGGATAAACACTAGCCAAAAAGTTATTTTTGTGCTACTGTAATCCTTAAGTAGCAGTAGTGACTGACCGCTCTAACTCTTACAAAACCCTCTGGATTCCAGGGGGTTTTGTTTTGAGGTTAAAAGTGTTACAATACCCCAGTTAATCCTTTAAATATATGAAGGAAAAAGCTCCTAATTCTGCTCGAATAGGAGATCCCCAAAAAGCGGGAATGGTTTGTGGGGTAAAGGAAGAAGCGACTAGAGCGTGAAAGAAAATTAAGTATGGTTTTCTGGAGGGCGACCGTCGATTCTGGCATGGTCCCATCGTCTAGTG
>CAYRRR010000001.1:3471-29878 GCA_964426755.1 uncultured Candidatus Saccharibacteria bacterium
CTGGCATGGTCCCATCGTCTAGTGGTTAGGACACCAGGTTTTCATCCTGGCAACGGGAGTTCGATTCTCCCTGGGATCACCAAGTAAAGTACGTCATCGAAAGATGGCGTTTTTTACTTGGTTATTTTCACGTAACGAAAATGGAGCTTCCGAGTTCGTTCGTTAAAACCGCGCATAAGAATTTATTCTGAGCATAATTGCAGGCACTGTCTTCTCCCTGGATCACCAGCATGTCATCAACAAAGCGTGTAGCTTTCTAAAATAAATTTCTTGACTCGCATCCAGCCAATGAGAGGGTATCTAAATTTATACGTAACCTTGGTTCAGCTTGACAAAGCGGGTACAGCTAACAATCCGAAGAAGTAATACTTGCTTAACTTGATGAGCGTTGATGAAGGCTAGAAGACAGACCTGCAATTTAAAAAGTCAAATACTTAAAAACTATTTGTAGATCTCGTTTTTATAAGGTGATACCCATACTATTTGTTTCAGGTTTGCTTTAGTATACTAAGCATAAGTATCTATGGAACAAATATGTAATCTTGCTAATACAGGCGTTAGCAAAACGACACTATTATATTTGACCGGCATACTGATTATTGGAGCCGTTCTCATATTGGCATTGTCCCAAGAACGCTTATCAATCAAAGGATTATTTAAAATTACCATTAGTATTTTATTTGTTAGTACGTTCATTGTAGGTAGTAGTGGTGTGGCAGTAGCTCAAGAGTCGACTCAATGTGTACCATCATCAAATCAGAAAAGTGAAAACCCACCCGTAATACAGCGTACGTGGACCCCTGAAGGCAGGTTTTTAAATAGTGTTTTTGACGAAGACGATATTGAAAACCAAGAAAATGTAATTTTTGGTACCGAAACAAATTTTTCTGGTGACATTGAAAACCTTTTAATTACCATAAATCAGCCAAAACAATCCTTAGACCTAGAAGGTAACCGGCCATTAGTTATTGGATTTCCTGGTGGCGACACTATGGGATTTTGTGACCAAACTTTGGCTACCGAGCAAGAAGCCATGCTTGAACTGGCGCAATACGGTTATGTTACAGCTACGGTTACGCAACTCGTTGACCCTGCGTTTTGTGTAGCAGGAGGGGCAGACGGTACTGCATACATGACGAATATGGCTATAAATATGAATGTTTTAAATAAAGCAATACAATACATGTACGATAACGCTAGCACCTATAAAATTGACCCCAACAATACGGCTCTGTATGGTTATTCAATCGGCGGCCAAATATCACTATTCAAAGTTAGAGAAAATTATAATGACGGACCACATGTTAAAGTCATAGCCGCCTTTGCCGCCGTTGCTCCGGATATGTACGACCCGGTATTAAGTGCCCGTGTTCCTGCTGATCAAAATTCGCCATCTATCTTAATGGTTTCATTCGAGCCCGATACAGGTTTTGGACCCGGCATGACCCCGGATGCGCGAGGTGATTGTGAATTTCTTTATAGTATTGGATATGAATGTACATTTGGAGGTCTAGATTTTGCAAGTCATCCAGTTCACGCTAATTCAACCACCCCACTTGTAATATCACCAGATTTAATTCCGGTAGATGAGTATTTTCGTAATTATTTGTACCAAAAGATGATTCTTGAATAATTGATCTCATAAAAGGAGGTGGTATTATAAGAATAAGCATGAAGAAACGAATAAATCTTCAAAAAATAAATGCACTTGCTCTAGTCTCTATGCTGGTCGTCGCTATGATGTTAATCAGCACGCCACCGACTAAATCGGCCGCTACCGTAACTATCACCTCGCCATCGGCAGGGCAAACAGTTCAATCTGGGGCTATAACAATTAGTGGTACGGCCGGCGCCAATCAAACCGTAGTATTGAGCCATGGCGGTAAGCCCGTTAAGATGGTTGTTGCAGACGGAAGCGGTCATTGGAGTGCAGACTTAACAAATATTAGCGCTGGTAGTATAACAGTGACAGCAAAAGTCATCGAAAATCATCAATACGCCTATTTTAGCGGGGCAAGTGGGTCAAACTCACTCAATCGTATACGATTAAGTGACAAAGCTATCAATCCAGGAGGTGGCGCATGGCCGGTGACTACAACGTATGCATGGCTTGTGCATGCGGGGAGCAATAATGATGGCATAGCCTTTTATGTTCCAGCAGGTGATCCTTCAGGGATTCCGGGTAAATTTGATACAACCAATCCTGCTGACCCCGTTGCAATTAACGGCTATCCAAATAACCCGGGGGTATCGGGCGGCTACTTTTCAGCAGATGGCACCAAATTTTACTCACTTAACACAGATCTTAATAATGTCTCTGTCATAGACGTAGCCACCAATACTTATACAGGCACTTCTATTACTGTTGGAAATACACCCCAGTCAATAATTAGGGGTACTGATGATAGGATCTATGTATCTAATACAGCAGATGGTACTATTTCGGTAATTGATACCACCAGTGATGCTGTTGTTGATACAATACCGGTCAGCTGCCCGACTCTCGGAGCTTTAGGCGGGTATGCTTTCCCACATGATGATTTGACGTACTTTTACATAGCCTGTGCGATAGATGGTGTCATAAAAAAAGTTGACACAAGTTCAGGTGCAATTCTTAGCACCATTGATGTAAGTGCTTCTCAGCAGAATATCGGTGCCGTGATGATATCACCAGATAATAAACGGCTGTACCTATCAGGCATCTTTTCTATAGGCAACGGAGACCAAATAGCGGTGGTAGACACTGACAGTGAGACAGTATCGTCAATCATCAACTTAACTGATGTCACCCTTGCAGCTATAATATCGCCTGACGGTCAGTATTTATATGCTAGCACTATAGGTTCAGTGTTTAATTCCGCGACCGTTGACGTTATAAGCACGACGAGTAATTCTGTAGTAGAAACTATTGATACATCAGCGGTGGGCATTCCTGGCACCATTTTATTTGGGCGCCCAGATATCGCCACGGCATCAGTAACCTTTACAGCCCAAGATAACTCTTCGGCAGAGGCATCCCAAAATCTTGCCAATACAGGCCAGTCTAGAAGTTTAGTTATAGCAATTGCACTTAGCATGCTAGCCGGATCAGTGGTAGTTCCCCTCATTACTAGGCGCTTTACCACTGCAGGCAAAAAATAATTCAATCAATTTGACCTAATCGTTCCAAACTTTAAAATAGGCAGTTGATTTTAACCTTCAAAAACAAAGCATAAGCAAGTACACTAGTAAAAAGATGAATACAACCAATAGAGCGCCTTTGGTGCCCATAAATAAATTTAAGCGAACAAAAATTATCGCTACCGTAGGACCAACTAGCCACAGCTATAAAGCTATTTATGACATGATTGTAGCTGGGGCAAACGGTATTCGACTTAATTTTAGTCATGGTAATGAAGAAGAGCGATTGCAGCAAATTGAATGGATTCGCCGTGCAAGTAGCAGTTATGGCAAGCCGGTAGCAATCATTCAGGATTTGCAAGGACCTAAAATCAGACTTGGTGATTTTGAGGGTATTATTAACGTCAGAACAGGCCAAAGTTTACAATTTAAATATAAAGCTGATTATGAGCGCTCTGGCATAATTCCAACGCAGTATGACCTATCTAAGAAGGTAAAACGTGGTGAACGCTTATTTTTGTATGATGGCAGGCTGCAAACTATCATAACTAGCGTAACAAATAGCATAGTGCATGTTCGGGCTGAAAATAGTGGCATTTTAATTAAGCGAAAAGGCATTAACCTGCCAGACACAGATTTTGAAGGTGATATAATTACCACCAAAGATAAAAAAGACATTACCTTTGGCTCAACAAATGACATTGACTATGTGGCATTAAGTTTCGTTCAAAATGCCGATGACATCACTCGTCTCAAGCGCTTACTAGCTAACCTTGGTAGTAAGGCAAGAGTAATCGCTAAGATAGAAACCAAAGCCGCTATTGATAATATCGAAGCAATTATGCGTGAGGCCGACGCAGTTATGATAGCGCGGGGAGATTTAGCGATTGAGACTTCTCCGGAGTCAGTCCCTATTGAGCAACGAAATATCATTGGTCTTGGCATACGGTATAAGAAGCCTACAATCGTTGCCACGCAAATGCTTGCAAGTATGACAGAAACACCAGAACCGACTCGTGCTGAGGTGTCCGATGTTGCTACTGCCGTGATCGTAGGAGCCGACAGCGTGATGTTGAGTGACGAAACAGCTAATGGAAAGTATCCTGTTGAAGCAGTGAAGGTGATGAAGCGGGTTATTAAGTACACGCAAAATAATTCATCTGTTAAGGCAACCTTTCCTGATCAAGATCAGCATAACCGCCAAGGTGCCATATCGAAGGCGATCATTTCTCTTTCTGATCAATTGGGCGCTAAAGCAATTGTTGCAGAGACTAAATCTGGAGCAACGGCCTTACAAATTGCCGGCTATCGACCGAGCATTCCGCTAATCGCCGTCGCGTCAGACCCGCATGTCGCGCAACAGCTGGCTATTGTGTACGGTACAAAAAGTTATGTACGACCTGCCGACCCTAAAGCCGCTACAAAACTAACAAATTGGCTCAAACAAAAGCGGTTGTTAAAAGCAGGAGATATCGTTGTTACCGCCTCGGGTATGTACCCCGGTGTGGTAGGCACCACTGACACAATCAAAGTCAGGGTTCTCTAAACCATAATAATTTTGCTACAATAAAGGCAAATGGTGGGGGACTTGCAGCTTGAGCTTTGCAAAAAAGACAATTAAAGACATAGCACTAAGCGGTAAAACAGTATTGTTGCGTGCCGACTATAATGTACCGCTTACTCCTGAAGGTAAAATTGCCGACGATTATCGCATTAAGAAATCATTGCCGACTATTGAATATTTGCTACAACAAAATTGTAAAATTATTATTTGTTCTCATCTAGGCAGGCCAAATGGTAGACGTAATTCAAAGTATTCATTAGCTCCCGTTGCAAAGAAACTTGAAAATATGGTAAAAACCGATGTCTTTTTTGTGGCTGATTGTGTTGGTGATCCCGTAAAACGAGCTGTTAATAATTTAAAGCAGCGTCAAATATTAGTGCTTGAAAACCTCCGTTTTTATCCAGAAGAGGAGGCAAATGATTCAGAATTTGCAAAAAAACTTGCCGAGCTGGCAGATGTGTTCGTAGAAGACGCCTTTGGAGTAGTTCATCGTTCACACGCCTCGCTAGTAGGAGTGCCAAAGCACTTGCCGGGCGTAGCTGGATTGCTCTTAAGGCAAGAAATCACAACGATTACTCAACTTATGGAGCAGCCAAAACGGCCCATTATGGCTATTGTCGGTGGAGCTAAGATTGCTGACAAAATCGAGATTCTCAAACGCTTTATAAAAATTGCTGACATAGTTGTAATTGGCGGCGCTATGGCAAATACGTTTCAGCGTGCACGTGGTATTGATATTGGTAAAAGTTTGACCGACAACAACGATTTACCGCTTGCGAAAGAAATATTACAGCTAGCAAAAGCCGAATCAAAGAAGCGTCGATTTATTTTTTACCTGCCGCAAGATGCTGTAGTCGCGACAGAAATTAGTAAAACGGCGAAAACCCGTATAGTTGATTGGGATGCACATGTGGTGGCTACGCTCGAGAATTACCCAAAGCGACCACCGCGCGAAAGCGGACAGGTAAAAGCCCATGAGATTATCTTGGATATAGGGCCATTCTCTGGAGCCTTTATTGCCGGCAGCATGCAAATGGTTGAGACGGTAATCTGGAATGGCACAATGGGCGTAACGGAGACCCCTGCAATTGATGGCCCAGTTGGACCTTTTGCGCATGGGACCGAAATTGTATTAGAAAGTCTCATGGGAGAATACGGCTATAAACCGTATAGCTTGATTGGTGGGGGTGATACCTCTGCCTACGTAGAAGAGCGTGGCTTAACAGGGTGCTTTAATCACGTCTCAACTGGCGGTGGGGCTAGCCTTGATTTGCTGGCCGGTAAAAAGCTGCCCGGCGTAGAAGTATTAAAGGATAAATAGGATACAATAAGGTAACATGACCACTAAACGAACATTAATTGTCGGCAATTGGAAAATGAACCTAAATACCGCGCAGGCAAGTCTGTTGCTCCACCGCTTGCATGAACGTATTAAGATTTATCGCAACATTGAGGTCGTCCTAGCGCCAAGCATGTTGGCTTTACAGCCGCTTAGTTTACAGATTGATCGACGCAAGTTCAGACTGGCTGCTCAGAACGCCCATCCAAACGATGGAGGCGTCTATACGGGTGAAGTTGCTTTTACGATGATTCGTGACTTAGTGCATTACGTAATTATCGGACACTCAGAACGACGTCTATACTTTAATGAGGGATACGAGTTAGTGCGAGAAAAAATGGCTGCCTGTGTCCGGAATGAAATAACACCAATTTTATGTGTTGGCGAAACGCACACCGAACGTAAAAGTGGACATACCAAGCGCGTTATTCACGATCAAGTCGTAACCGCCTTGAGCAATCTAACCGCTCAAGAAGTAGCAGAAATAGTAATCGCCTATGAGCCGGTTTGGGCAATTAGTACTTTTGGTGGCGAGCTCGCCAAGCCAACTCAGGCAAAAGAAGGTATGGACTACATACGCAGTATTATTTTAGATTTGTATGGTAAAAAAGCTGCTAAGCAGGTTCGCATTCTGTATGGTGGCAGCGTTGATGATCAAATTGCTCGAGGCTATTTAGAATTAGATGGGTGCGATGGAGTGTTGGTAGGCGGTGCAAGCATTAACTATCATAAATTTTCAGGCATTGTGGACGCCGCTTATCGAATGCTTAACGAAAACGAGGAGGCATAGTGGCTAATCAGCGCAAGCCCTTCGACGTCTCTCCTCCTGGTCAAAAACCGGTCAATCACACGTCTCGGCCTGTCATTGTTGGTCGTTCAGACAGGGTAAAAGATCCAATGGTCCGAGAGCAAGACAAAGATTCGAGTGAGGAGAAAATATTATCGTATCGTCCGGAACTTAAACTGGAGCCGTCTGAAGAACTCTTATCGCAAACCAAGGCTACTTCATCTACGACAGAGTCAACAACTACTCAAGAAAACAGCACCGCTGAATTAGCAGCCCCTGAAAATATTGCTGTGCCTGACAAGCCAGATCTGATTTCAAGTTTTGATGACGATATTCGCAATCCGGCTTCAGCACCCCAAAAAGAAACCCCAGCTGAAGATCATATTCAGCAATTAGTCGAAAATAAAACGTACTACCTGCCAATTAAACGCAAGGCGAGCAGCAAGATCATTAAAGTTACGCTTATAGCATTAATCACAGTTACTGTTGGAGCGGCGGCAGTCTACTTGATTATGACCACGCTCGGTACCCGTGGTGCCTAAATTCTGTTAAAATATCGTAGTGGAAGACAAGCTATTAGAGGGTTTAAATCCGGAGCAACGACGAGCCGTTGAAACTACCGAGGGTCCGTTATTGATATTAGCTGGTGCTGGTAGCGGTAAGACCAAAACATTAACACATCGCATCGCCTATATCTTGGCTACCAGTCGCGCGACGCCATTTAATATTTTAGCGGTAACTTTTACCAATAAAGCTGCCAAAGAAATGCGCGAACGTATTGCAGCGTTAGTAGGTGAGAGCCCTGATAATCGTTCATTCATGCCCTACGCTGGCACTTTTCACTCTATTTGTGTGCGGCTTTTGCGAGCAAGCGGCGAGCAGGCCGGTATTCATCCAAGTTTCGTAATTTTTGATGAGTCAGATCGTCTTAATGCTATCAAAAAGATTAACAAAGAACTTCACATAGATGAAAAAAACTTTCCATCGCGTACTACGGCCAATATTATCAGTACTGCTAAAAACGAACTATTGACGCCTGATGCGTATCTTGGGATTGCTTCCGGCCCCATTCAAGAAGTAGCTGCTAAAGTTTATCCACATTATCAAAAATTATTGCGAGAAGCTAATGCGCTCGATTTTGATGACTTGATTGCGCGTACGGTTATAATGCTTGAGCAACACCAGCACATCAAGGATAAATGGCAACAACAGTTCAAGTATGTACTAATTGACGAGTATCAAGATACCAACGCTGCACAATACAGGCTCATTAAATTACTGACCGGGCAACATAATAATATTGCGGTAGTGGGTGACGATTGGCAGAGTATATACTCATGGCGTGGGGCTGATTTTCGTAACATTCTAAACTTTGAGCGCGATCATAAAGACACTGCTATTATTAAATTAGAGCGCAATTATCGCAGCACCAAGCATATTCTTGATGCCGCACATGCTGTTATTACAAAAAATCAGCAACGGTCTGATAAAGAATTATGGACCGATGAAGGCGATGGCCATCCGGTTCAGGTTCTGCAAGTTGCTAGCGAGCGGGCTGAGGGCGAGGCCATTATACGACGTATCAAAACGGCAGTTGATATTGGTGCAAGAACGTATAACGATTTTGCAATCTTGTATCGCACCAATGCCCAGAGCCGTTCTATTGAAGAGGCCTTTGTGCAATACGGCATTCCCTATAAGATTGTTGGTGGCGTACGGTTCTATGACCGCAAAGAAATTAAAGACATAATGGCGTATTTACGGTTAGTGTACCAACCAGAAGATACCATTAGTTTTGAGCGTATTGTTAATGTGCCTACTCGCGGCATTGGCACGAAATCGCTGGAGCAGTTCTTGGCTTGGCGACAGCAAAACGGGTATAGATTGCTTGAGGCGCTAACCATGGCCGATGAATGCACCACCATAACTCCAAAAGCTCGCAAGGGATTGGCTGAGTTGGCCGATATTGTTTCGAGCCTTCGTAGTGTTATGCAAGAAACTAGCGTCAATGGTGTAATTGATTCGCTGTTGCGACGGTTAGACTACATGACGTATCTTGATGACGGTACTATACAGGGCGAATCACGCCAAGAAAACGTTAAAGAACTGCTTAGCGTGGCTGAGCAATATCACGATCTTGGCTTAGACGGCTTTCTGGAAGAAGTTAGCCTCATAAGTGATATCGATCAGGTTGATTTACATGGCAACGCCGTTACGCTTATGACCTTACACAGTGCAAAAGGTTTAGAGTTTCCGGTGGTGTTTATGACCGGCATGGAGGAGTCGATTTTTCCGCATTCGCGTGCTTTGTATGATCAGTATGAAATGGAAGAAGAGCGTCGCTTGTGCTACGTAGGCATGACACGAGCGCGGCAAGAATTGTACATGACTCACGCCGCTAGCCGGCTACTATATGGTGGGCAGCAGCATAACCCGCCATCACGTTTTTTAAGCGAAATTAACGCCGAGTCTGTTATTGAAAATAGCTTTTTAGATCAAATAGGGTTTAGTCGTTCGCGGCAACAAACCTCAGCGTATGATGAGCCTGCATCGTTCAAGCCTGCAGTGCAACGCGATGAACCACGGTACGTGCCCGAAATTGATGAAGGAGATGGTATAAAGCATGATATCTTTGGCATAGGTACAGTCCTTGAGATGGAGGGTGATGTCGCAACCGTTTATTTTAAAGGTAAAGGTACGAAAAAAATAAATATCGCCTTCGCCCCCGTGGAGAAGCTATGAAACTAGGTCCTCCAATCTTTGGTTTACTTACCTACTGGTTAATGTGGCCAATGTTAAAGCTAGCATTAAGGCGTACGAAGCGAACGCGCGCGTTTATATCATGCGGTGATGAAATTGTGGTTACCAAGGCTTGGCTTGGCAACGGAAGATGGTCATTGCCGGGAGGTGGTATTAAAACTCAAGAGTCCGAACAGCAAGGTCTGCAACGAGAGTTGCAGGAAGAGACCGGGTTAATCATTAACCAAGACCAACTAAAAAAAGTTGCCGATATGACGTATCGTCATAATGGGCTGCAATTTCCGTTTGCTCTGTATCGAATTTCTCTTTCCAAAAAAATGCCAGTGCAGTCAGTTCGTTCTGAGGTTATTGCGGTTCGATGGATAAATGTTGCCGATCTTAATACTGGCAACGCCAGTTCTGATGTACTGCAAGCTATCTCTTTTTTTCACCCGTTAGAGAAGTAAGCCTCGATTTGTTACAATAATAAGGTCTAAAAAGTCGGTGCGTATCGCATTGGTTTAAGGGACATTGATTCATGAGCAAAACCATTCAACCGGTCGGTAGGCCAACACATCAACGCAGAAAACGGTTTATGGACTTAAAAAAGCACCCGTTTGTGGTGCCAGTCATAACGTTTGTAGCATTATTTTTTATGACATTAGTTGGTGTTGTCATACTTGGCGAAGGTAGTGTAGTCGGCCCGACTGACGCTCGTGTGGTTACAGTTTTTGTAGATAACACTAAGCGCACGCTTCCAACGCGAGCATCAACGGTTAGTGATTTGCTTGAACGGCTCGATATAAAAGTAAACGACGGAGATATAGTTGAGCCTTCTTTGGACGCAGCTATCATAGAAGATAACTTTAGTATTAATGTCTATCGTGCGCGTCCGGTGTTAATTATAGATGAAGATAAAAAGGTAGTTATTAATTCGGCCGATCAATCACCGCGTGTAGCGGCACGGAAAGCCGGTATTGTGGTTTATCCTGAAGATCATGTATTGCCGGAAGCTCCCGAAGATTTATTAGAAGAAGGTGTGGTTGGTGAACGTTACGTCATTGATAGGGCGGTGCCGGTTACGTTGCTGCTATATGGTAATGTAAGTGCAGTTCGAACTCAGGTAGCTACTGTCGGAGAATTGCTGAAAGAAAAAGGCATCGAAGTTTCACCAGATGATATGGTTGCTCCGTCAGCTGATACGCCGCTCAGGCCAGACATGCGCATATCGATTACGCGTGAAGGCCAACAGGTTGTAGCGGTAGAAGAAGTTATTGAACCACCGGTAGAATATGTAGATGATCCTTCTGTTGTGCGCGGTCAAACCGTTGAGCGTGAACCTGGCGTACCGGGCAAAAAAGTAGTGACGTACGAAATAAAGCTTGAGAATGATATTGAAGTCAGCCGTACACCTCTACAAGAAGTAATAACAATTCAGCCAATCCGTAAAGTTATCGCTCGCGGTACAAAGGTTGTGATTTCTAACCCATCAGAAAACGTTAAAATTGGTGAGCGCTTGGCAGCCTCACGTGGCTGGACTGGTGAACAGTGGTACTGTTTGTATCAATTGTGGCAAAAGGAATCAGGCTGGCGTACGACTGCTGGTAATCCGAGCTCTGGCGCGTATGGCATTCCACAGGCGCTTCCGGGCACAAAAATGGCAACAGCTGGCTCAGATTGGGCGACTAACCCGTCCACGCAAATTACGTGGGGTATGGGCTATATTGCTGGCCGCTACGGCACACCGTGTGGCGCGTGGGCAGCTTCACAATCGAGAGGGTGGTATTAAATGAAATCAGTAAAAGTATCAGGCGGTTATTTGCTGCGTTTTGATCTTTATGATGATTTTATGAACGAGCTAAAACACTTTGTGCGTGAACATGCAATTCATAGTGCTTGGCTAAGTGGACTTGGAGCGGCTAAATCTGTGGAACTGGGTTATTATAATCTTGAAAGCGAAACTTACGAGTGGCACCAATTGACTGAACTCATGGAGATCACTAATTTAACTGGCAACGTGTCATGGCAAGAAAATGAACCCGCTATTCATGTGCATGCGACGTTTTCAGATAAACGCCTGCAAGCTATCGGCGGTCATGTTAAAGACCTTATTGTGGGTGGTACCTGTGAGCTCTATCTTCAGGTCCTTGACACTAAACTCACCCGTCAACGTGATCAACAAACCGGTTTAAACTTGCTTGATCTATGAACCGATTGCCATACGCAAAAAAATCGTTAGGTCAACATTGGCTGACTGATATTGAGGTATTAGATGTAATTGTCAGTAGTGCTGATGTGCATAAAGGAGATTATGTGCTGGAAATTGGTCCCGGTACAGGTAGCTTAACTGATCGATTATTAGCTGCGGGTGCACAGGTGCTTGCGCTTGAAGTCGACCAAGAGCGCATAAAACAGCTCAAGCATCAGTACCAGCATTACGATGCGACGCGCTTAGTTATTCAAGAGGGCGATATTAGAACGTATAATCTATCGCTTTTGCCAGATAATTACAAAATCGTCGCTAATATACCGTATTATCTCACTGCAAATTTATTGCGGCGCCTGGTCGACGAGGCGACTAAACCGGTCATGGCCGCATTACTTGTTCAAAAAGAAGTAGCCGAACGAGTAGCGGCTGCGCCGGGCAAACTTACACCCGTGGCTATTTTTGCTCAAGTATTTTACGATGTTCACTTAGGTCAAGTCGTTCCGGCTGCACTATTCACGCCGCCGCCTAAAGTTGATTCACAAATTTTAATTTTAACACGGCGCAGCCAGCCTCTTGTTGCTGCAGATAATTCTTTTTTTAAAGTGGTGAACGCAGGATTTAGTGAACCGCGTAAAAAGTTGCGAAGCAGCTTGGCAAGTGGGCTAGCAGTATCAAAAGACCAAGCTGTTATGTTGTGTGAACGGGCTAATATCAATCCCGATCAACGAGCGCAAGAGCTACACATAGCAGACTGGCAACGCTTAGCACAACTAGCTCACCATACTTACTAATACTTGACGTGTTAACTATTAACATGTAAAGTATTTGCCATGAATGATACAAATCAAAGCTTAGGCTTACTTTTGCAGCAAGTGGCTGCTTCGCTTGCTCGATTTAATGATGAACTCTTGCTTGATCGCTTAGAGATTGGCATGGCGCAATTTAAGGTGTTGTGTGCTATAGAAGCGCGGCCGTACGCGCAGCAAAAGCAAATAGCGCGGGCAATTGGACAAACCGAGGCAAGTGTCAGCCGGCAAATTAAGCTAATGGACCGCGACGGCTTAGTTAAAATCGCTACCAAGCCGGGTGACCGGCGTGAACATGTAGTAAGCTTAACACCGCGTGGTCAGCGACTTGTTAGTCGCGCACAAGAACTGCTCAATAACCATCTTCAGCCTTTGCTCCGCAATATTCCCGTTACGCAACAGCAAGCCATGCTTGTCGGTTTGCAATCGCTTAATCGCAACCTTGGCTAGGTAGGACGGACTCGGTGTTCACGCGAAGCTAGTTTATAGATACTATCTGTCAGTAAGATTACAATCACTGAAAAAACCATCACCACCACTTCCGTTATGCCAATTGTTTGAAGGTGCAACAGTTTGCCAAGTGGCGTCGTTAAGATGATTGCTTGCAATATAATGCCTATGCCAATGCTGCTTAATAAGCGGTAGTTTGGTTTACGTATTTGCGACCAAAATGGATAATGAAAGCTGCGCGAATTAATTGCATTGGCCCATTGCATAGCGGTTAAGACGCAAAAAGCAGCTGTGTTAGCAAGTTCAGGCGCGATATCTTTATATAAAACAAAAACACTCAAGGTAATGGCAGCCATCATGCCGGCAATAAGAAAGGCTCGCAGGCGATCGTAGTTAGTAAACAAACCACGTGATAATCGGCGAGGTTTTTGCTGCATGATGTCGGGCTCAGGCGGTTCTAGGCCAAGTGGTATCACTACCATGCCATCCACCACCAAATTGATCCAAAGAATTTGTACGGCCAATAGAGGCACGCCAAGAGCAGCGATTAAAGAGAAAATAATGATAATAACGGTGCCCAGATTAGTCGAAAACAAGCAATAAACTATTTTTTTTATGTTGTAGGTTATAGTTCGGCCTTGTTCAATCGCCTTAATAATTGATGCAAAGTTATCATTAAGCAAGATAACGTCACTCGCTTCTTTGGCGGCATCGGTGCCGGTACCCATTGCTACACCTATATGAGCTTTACTGAGAGCGGGCACATCATTGATGCCGTCGCCAGTCATGACGACAATATGGTGCTGTTGAAGGGCGCGTAAGATATCGTATTTGTGTTCAGGCAGTACGCGCCCCAATACTTGTATTTTTTCTAACTGATTAAGTGGATCTTTGACAATAGATTTAACACGTTCATTTGTAGCTAGGGTGGCAGCATCTTGGCTGGTGATAATACCGGTCTCAAGACCAACGTGTCGAGCCGTGGCAACGTGGTCACCGGTTAGCATCAATACTTTAATACCAGCATTTTGTGCGATTGCAACTGAGCGTTTAGCGCTGGATCGAATCGTGTCATCAAAAACCAGCAGACCAAGCAGATCAATTGATTTAGGTGAGTATTTATCCGGCAAGACAGTGAGTCGCTCAAGACCAATAGCGAGTACACGACACCCTTCTGTCAGATAAGTGTCAAGCTGAGCTTCAAGGGTGCGCTTGTTGGCTGGCGTGAGCTTGGCGTATTGCATGAGGTTTTCTGGAGCGCCTTTTACTACGGCGGTAAGGCCTTTGTCGGTTTGCCAGTATGCGCCGCTCATTCTAAAGTGTTGATCAAACGGGATAATACCGGCCTTTTTCCAACCGTTTTTATGAGAATGTGCCTGCTGCATCAAAGCAAGCTCAAGACTATCGGTTGTGGCAGTTTTATGGTCTACCGCAATAGATAGTGTGGCATACGTTGCAATACTATCTTTTTTGCTGGGCAACGGCCATGTCGTTTCAAGCTCTAGCTTGTTTTTAGTGAGCGTACCCGTTTTGTCGGTAATAATGACACTGGTTTGTCCAAACGCTTCAATGGCGCGCAAATGACGCACTAAGGCGTGATGCTTGGCCATGCGTCGTGCCCCAAAAATTAATACAACAGAAATTGCAAGTGGCAAGCCTTCTGGTACAGAAGAGACTGTTAAGCTTAAGGCATAGCGTAAACTGTCATTTAGCGAAATGCCTCGCAGGATTGCAAGCAAAAAAACTAAAACCGCAATGATGCCAACACCCACAACAACGCGGGTAAATAGTTGGTTAATTGTTTTTTCAACTTCTGTCTTTTCTCGTTCTGGTGGAATCAAATGAGCAATCCGGCCGAGTTCTGTTTGGTTGCCGGTAGCGGTAATAACAACCCGAGCTTTGCCGGCGCTGACTAATGTGCCCTGAAAAACCATATTATGTTGGGCAAAAATTTGAGGCACGTTTTTAAGTTTGTTAGCGTGTTTTTTGACGGGTGTCGATTCACCAGTAAGGGTCGATTCATTAATTGCTAATTGGTCCGCGTGAATAATGCGCCCGTCAGCCGGGACTTGCATGCCTTCATCAAGCAATATCACATCGCCCGGAACAAGCTGC
Organism: uncultured Candidatus Saccharibacteria bacterium; assembly: GCA_964426755.1. Taxonomy (GTDB): domain Bacteria; phylum Patescibacteriota; class Saccharimonadia; order Saccharimonadales; family JAGQNJ01; genus CAYRRR01. Next base: position 18,601 of record CAYRRR010000001.1, read on the forward strand.
CTGGCATCAATATAAGCAACTTGGCCGTCACGCAGAACGGGTGCTTGTCGTTTATCATAATTCTTTAGCTTGTCTAATACACGATCAGATGAAAACCGCTGAACATAAAAAATCGTTGCGTTTACGCACAAAATAACGCCAATAATGATAGCGTCGAGTGGTTCGCGCGACAGCAAGCTAATAATTGCTGCAAAAATAAGAATATACACAAAGACGTCTAAAAACGGTTCAAGTAGTTTTCTCCACCAGGGTACTTTATGGCGTGCTGTGAGAACATTGAGGCCGTGTCGCTGCAATCGGATTTTCGCTTCGGCTGCACTGAGGCCATGTTCACTTGTTTTGAGGTGTTCGAAAGTTTGTTTGTGGTCAGACGTGGCAAAGGCAAAATGCATCACCTAATAGTATAACCGTTTTCAAGACTGGTTTTAATAAACAAGACTTTAGTTGCGGTTTGAACGAAGTGTACGTTATAATGCATATGTTAACAATTTAAAACTATCAAGAGTGTGGCGAGGGAACTGACCCTATGACCCACCGGCAACCTACCTTTATTAGTTCTTGGAAAAAGCTGCCCGACAAAATGTGAGCCATTTTGCCGGCACGATGACAAACCTCGATGGGGTGTCTCATAGAGCGAAGCGAGATAAGGTGCTACATTCAGCCCGCATGCGGGGAAGATAATTGCGTAAGCTCCTTTTTTCTCCGAACATGCGGAGGCAGATAGAAAGGAGTTTTTTTATGTCTGCAAACAACTACAAATCAGCTGAGGGCGTGTCGCCAAAGCACCCCGATAAGCTGTGCGATCAAATTTCTGACGCCATACTAGACGAGTACTTAAAGCAAGATCCAGCTTCCCGCGTAGCGGTAGAAGCTGTTGGTGGTCATGGCAAAGTTTTTGTGGTTGGTGAAGTGACCTCAACGGCTACTGTTGCAATTAAACCAATCATAAAGCGTTTGGCTGGCGACGTTGAGACAGAGGTTCGGCTGGTCGAACAAAGTCCTGAAATTGCTCATGGTGTTGATGCGGGTGGCGCCGGTGATCAAGGCATCATGGTTGGATACGCCAGTGCCGAAACGCCAGAGCTGCTACCGCTCGAGGTAGTCTTAAGTCGCCGATTAAATCAATTCTTGTTCGAAAAGTGGCCGTTTGACGGCAAGACGCAAATAACACTTAAAAACAATGCTATAACGTCAATCGTTGCTAGCTTTCAAAACGCCCCCGGGTCAGAGCTAAAGGAGACCGTTGCTGCGTGGCTGCAACAAGAGTCGCTCGCTACAGCAAGCAAATCGGTGCAACTACATGTTAATCCGGCGGGCGATTGGCAAGTTGGCGGCTTTGACGCTGATACCGGCCTTACCGGGCGTAAGTTGGTGGTAGACAATTATGGCCCGCGCATACCGATTGGTGGTGGTTGTTTTAGCGGTAAAGACCCCAGCAAAGTTGATCGTTCTGCTGCTTATGCTGCTCGTAAAATCGCAATCGATTACGTAACGCAACACAAAGCTAAAGAAGTTTTTTGTCGCTTGGCTTACGCCATTGGTTATGATCAGCCGCTAGAGGCAACCGTCATTATTGATGGTAAGCAGCAAACTGTCAGAGGTTATGACTTATCGCCCAACGGAATTATTGCGTGGCTAAATTTACGCACGCCTGGCTACGAAGCCACTGCTCGTTGGGGTCATTTCGGTCACCAGCAATTTGCCTGGGAACAGTCGACAAAATAAGGGCAACGCATGGTGTAACCTCCTTTATTGCGCCTCTTGCGGTTATGTGATAGGATTGCCAGTTGGCTCATGAAGAGGAGATCATCACACACTAATCGTATTGTTCGCGTTCCCGTAACGCAGCCAAAGCCACAATCGGAAAAGCTGGGTTTCTTTAAGGCGTCTTGGCAGATAATTATTTCGGGTATTATTATCTCCATACTGTTATTCATCTTGGTAAATTTTTACGTTTTTTCATCGATTGTCAGCCTAGATTCATTCCTGTTTATTTTCTTAATTCTGACACTACTTACCGACGGGGCTTTTTTACTCATTCATTTGGTGCGACGCCCTATAAAACCTTCAAGATACCAACTAGATGCTACCAAAGTGTCTGCAGTTATTGCGTGTTATAACGGCCAAGACGTAATTGCAAATACTATTGAACATTTACTGAGACAATTACCAAAAGATCAAATAGTCGTGGTATCGGATGCTTCCACCGATAACACAGTTAAAATTGCACGGAGCTATGGTGTCAAGGTTCTTCAAAATCCGCGTAATATGAACAAGGCGTTTAGTATCAGTATTGGCGTGCATGTGGTAAAAACACCGTATGTTCTCATTCTGGACGATGACGTCTTGATTGGAGACGCTACGATTCCAACTAATTTACTTGACGAAGGCTATTCTGCAGTGGCCTTTAACGTTATGCCCATTAAAACCGATACCTTTGTGAACGCTATTCAAATGTTCGAATATCGGACAAGTATGTATATTGGTAAAAATTTACGAGCCAAGGCAACGGCAGTCGGCAATGTGTCAGGAGCAATAGGTTTATATCGCACCGATGATTTGCGGGGTCAGGCTTACCTTCACTCCGGGCAGTTTGCGGGCGAAGATGAACAAAGAACTTTGCTCAGTCAATTATACGGTCAGGGTAAGGGAGTGACGTTCTCAGACGAAACAGTTTATACCCATGTTCCGAATACTTTTTTCTCACTGTATAGACAGCGGGCATATGGCTGGAGTTTGGCTGTGCCGGAGCTGCTACCGCTGTATATGCGAATACTGTTCTCGCCCCGTTACCACTACTTATTAAAAACCGAGAAAGCCTATAACACTTACATTTATTTAACAGATCCACTTCGCTTGCTTTTCTTATGGACGCTACTCTTAAGGCCAAAATACCTACTCTTAACGTATGCACTCTACTTTGTGCTTAATGTATTAATGTGGGTTAAGACATCAAGAAAAGATCAATTCTTCGTAGTTTTAATCTATCCAATATACACACTGTTCTTAACTGTTTGTCGCTTTATTGGGAACTTCTACTGGCTTAAAGTAAAATTGCATTATTTTTCGCGACGATTTCATCGTTTGGTGCAGCAGCGTTTCATAGTTGCGGAGTCACTAGCGGTGCTGGTGGTGTTTATCGCCTCGTGGGTAATTAGCGGGTATAACTTTACACAGGATATGAAGCTGTTTAATAAAATTCGGTCGTCACGCCTTGAGGAACAGGTACAGGTGTTTGACTACGATAATGAAGAGCCGCAACTCCTTACTGGGGTAGAGAATTTAAACCTAACCTTTACGCAGACTATTCCAAAGGCAGGCACCTACGTTAGTGTCGAACTCGAAAAAGGTGACACACTGCGTTCAATTGCACACAAAACGGTTGATAAAAGTGTAGAAAACCGACCAGAAATCAAGATTCCGTACGAAGATCGCATCACGGTAGACCAAGCGGTCCAAGATGTCATTACTTCTAATGGTGTTTTTTTAAGTACGGCCACATCAACATTGCTGATAGATACCACACTAATTAATACTGCAATACAGCAGTCAATGGAGGTGGCCAATGAAGACCAGTAAGCACCGGATGCGAAGACTCTCAAGTATTATTACGGTTATCGTAATTTTAGTAATTGGGTCAGGGTTAGCTTACGCTATGAATTCTGGCATGAAGAAATTGCCCATCCGAAAATATTTTTCACAAACACATACCAATGCCGTTTGGGATTGGGGCAATATTCATAATCGCACCAACAAAGATTTACAAGAAATGTCTGACTTTATGTATAAACACCAAATTAATACGGTGTACGTTGACATTAGCAGCTATGGTGACGTATTATCGCTGCCTGCTAGTCAACGTAGCAGCAAAGAGGCCGATTTTTATAACAGTATTGAGCGCTATGTGAAGGTGTTAGGCGAGCGCAATATTCGCGTTTTTGCAGCAGCTGGGCACACTGATTGGAGTAAGCGCAACTTGCAAGAAATACCGCTTGCTATCCAGCAGTTTGTCTATGGCTATAATCAGTCTTCAGGCCACAATCTTGCAGGCATAGAGTTTGATATAGAGTCGTATAATCAAAGCCATTTTGAGGCAGCTTCTTTTACGGAAAAAGGCTTGGTTTTGGCCGAATTTTTAGATACGGTTGACCTTATAGCATCGGCACACAGCACATACATTAATAAAACAGGTGATAAAGAGATGGAGCTTGGTTTTGCTATTCCGTACTGGTTTGATAACCAAAACAAGAATATAAAATCAGTAACCTGGAAGGATAAAACCGGTCCTACCCTTTTTCATATACTCGACCGATTAAATGAACTTCCTAAAACAAATGTGGTTGTGATGGCATATCGTAACGCGGCGTTGGGCAACGATGGGATGATTTACCACGCGAGAACCGAAATGGACTATGCTCAATCTAAAGCAAAAAACGTACAAGTGCAAATGGGGATAGAGGTCAATAAAGTAGAGCCAGAGAAGATCACCTTCTACGGGCGCAGCTATACAGAGGTTTCTAGCGAAGTAAGTCAGCTCTATGCGGCGTTTGAGCAAAATAAAAATTTTGGCGGCATTGCAATCAATGATCTTGCCGGCTATATGCAAATGAACCAAGCAGCCAACTAGTCATTGGACGTTGACTTAATTGTTAAATATTTTATGGCACGCTCATGTAGCGATCTCTATACTCACACATGGATTAATATGAGGGGAGAAGCTCATGAGACGGCTCATCGTGTTGGGTGTGGCAACTGTTTTACTAGCCTTGACCAACGTGGCAGTGCTTGACTCTGTTGGCGCGCAAACGGATCAAACCGTGGTGTCTGCGGCAGCTACTCATAATTTACCGACTAGCGTTATTGACGATATAGAGGTGCCATACGAGGTGTTAGATTACGTACACATGACCTACCAGGGCCATGCCGTTATAAACGCCCATAAGCTTAGACGCGGCGGGCAAGAGGTGTATCGACTACAAATTGCCGCCGATGAAAAAAGCATAGATTCAATTTATTTATTTTATGACATGAATTGGCAATTGCTTGGTGATGAAAAGTTTGCGCCGCCACCTCGCCAGCATGTTGAGCAGCAGGTTGAGGTTGAGGCGCAGCCCGAACCGGCTCTGCAGCCACCGGCTCCGGCAGAAGGCATTGGTAACGGCCGTGGCGGTAGCGTAGACCCAGATGAACCTGAACTGCCTGAAGAGCCGGATGAGCCTGAAGAACCCGAAGAGGAGCCCGAGCAGCTGGGTAGCGCCGGTCCTGGCAATCGCCGTGGCCGCAGCAATTAAATAATAGTAAGTCTCATAATGATAAAATATAAAAAAAGGAGAATTCATGGAAAAAAATTTACTATAGGGCGCAATCGTGAAGACGTTACTATCATTGATTTAGATACCGGCAACGAAGTAAGTAGGCCTGATATTGCCGAACAGTTTCTTGATACGGTTGATAAAGCTATCACAGCAGCGGGCGGAGTGGTTGAAGAGCTTCCCGAGAGCGGCCCTTCTCATTTGCATGTTATTGACGGCGAAGGAGCAGAAGTTGTTCAGCTCTTTCCTGATCAAGAATAAAACACCTCATAAACCCCTCACGCAACCAGTAGATTTTATTTTGTAGCGCACACAACAAGTTGTAGTAGACAATGTTTTACAAATTAGTACAATAGTCAGTAGATGGCTGGTTTTGAGATACCGGAAGTTGAGCAAGTAGGACAAGAGGTTTTAGATGCGTTGCGTAAAGAGAATGCAGCGTTTTTGGATGCGCAGTATTACGGGCAAGTTGCTGAATTTAGGGCAAGCGTCGTCCAGCGACTGTTAGGACTTAATGCTGTTCATGGCGGTGTCGGTTGGGCAATGTATCGTGAACAAGCTCGGCAGCAGTCAAATGTGTTAGTTGATGGCCAAGGTAAAGAAACATTGCTAGTTATGTTTGGTTCTAATAAGACAGGTCAAAGCGCGCCGCATATTCGGGTTGTAACAAACACCGAGTTCAGGTTTACCGATCAGATAGCAGTCTTCACTGAAGACGCCACCATTGATGCCGAGGGTGACACACAGTTATTTATTGATGCCATCTTTATAGATGACACTGGGGCGGTATTGCCTAGTCGTGAGCCTCACATACAATCTTTCTCGCCGTTATTTTTCACTCAAGACGGCGAAGAATTAAAAACGATTAATATGGAGAATTTTACACCGATACATGGCATAGGCTGCTTTATTAATAACGGGGCTTTTTTGCTAGATACTGCCGTGAGACCTTTTGGGCTGTACACTAACTATGAAGATAAAATTGCCGCGCTCGAATGGGCGCAGGACATTTTGCAGGCTACAGAACAAGCAGAGCTTATTGCTCATAGTACTGCGCTTGAAGCGTAATAAAAAACACAATAAAAAGGGCTGGCAAGCGGACAAAAACGAACTAACTCCGTTAACGTCCGCCTGCCAGCGACCTTCTGGTTACTTGCGACTGGTTGCTGCCGCTGCGGCGAAGATGCCAATCATGATGATGAATGCCCAAAACATCAAATAGATCAGAAGCGCCAAAGCAGCAATTGCCAATACAGCTATGCCGAGGGCAAGCCAGCCAAGACCGGCAATGCCTTCTTCTGCAATCAGAACCCCTACAGCTCCGACAGCAACTATCAAGGCGGGCGTCCCCAAGAACGTTCCCCACAAGATGTAGTTGCGGATAGAGTTCTGCGGGTTGTCGCCGTGGCCGATGCTGCAGGTATTGGAATCGTTCTGTCGGGCAAACAGCACGTACCAAACATGGCTGGCGCTCTGATCCTCATCCAAGCAGTACAGCTCAAGCGTGTGGTTAGGGCTCTCCTCCTTCTCGAGATAACTCACAAAAAAGTGAGGCACCCCAAAATAGACAATCAAAAATACCGCACCAACAGCCAAGAGGCCACCGCTAAGCGGCGCCAGTTCGTCGTCCATGATGTAAACAAATGCCACGCGAATGGCGGCAAGTGCCAATACCATCAAGACAGCGATTTCGAATTTTGACATCTTCATCCCCTTGTTCGGTTCAGTCTTTCAAAGAACAACCAGAGCATTTCTCCAGAATTACGTATAAAATACCATAAAAACAATAATTAGTCTAGGCTTTGAGTAGGCAGCGAAGTTCTCAGCGTAATAAACACCTCATAAATCTTTGGGTGGTTGCAACCTCAATACTGTCTTACTGTCGTAAGTCACAATGCATACGAGTAGCGGCAAGTATCCTGAAGAAGAAATTGATTAGTGATTATTATTTTTTTCTTGCATTTTAAGTTTTAGGGCGTATAAATAGAATTAATAGTGCGTTTTAGGGGTTGTCCATGTTGAAGAAAATTATTGGTGGAGTGATAGTGCTGGTAATAGGTGGGACAACCTTTGCAATTAACCAAACAGATGTAGTTAATAATTTTGCTGATAACACTGGTCTAAGTCAAGAACAGGCAGAGCAGTACATTAATAATATTCCAGAAGAAGAACTGGATACTTTTTCTAATGCCGGTCAATCTTTTATAGATGATGGTAACAGCATACAGAGCACTGTGTCTATCATTGATTGTATTAATTATGAATATGAATGGGAAACGCCCGTTCTCAGTTGTACCGAAGGAAAAAAGCAGCTAAATACTATTGCTATTGACGAGATAAAATTAGGGAGATGCTATCAAGCATTGGATACTGATTTAGGAAATGCAGCTAGGTCAAAAATAAGTGAGTGCATAAGCGATATTGACAAAGTTAACTCGGACTTTGATTTACCGATAGTGTCCGCATTGATGGATAGGCAACAGATAGATAAGCAAAAAAAGACAAATATCTACACGAAATCAATACTACAAGCAGCATTACAGGCTAATTAGGCAAAGGAGGGGGTGGAGATGTTAAATAAAACTAAAACATTGTATTCCGGGTTGTCTAATTTAGGAAAGATTAGTCTGTGGGCGGCGATAGGTGTCGTCATTTTTGGCTCAATGATAACTAGCGCTGCACCCAATGATCAAAGTTACCTCCACCAGCCATCCGATAAGATAGCTGCAGATGGACAAGAATCACGAGAAGAGAAAAAGCTCGAAAACATGCATGTAGAAATATCTTTTGATAAAACAGAAATAAAGGATAATAACCTAGAGTCTGGTAAAACAATACTACGTACAGCTGGTGAAAATGGCTTAAAAGTTGTCACCTATGAAGTTATCTATATTGACGGTAAAGAAATCGATCGGCGTTCGGTAAAAGAGGAAATTATCAAAGAACCAACCACGCAATTAATCGCAATTGGCACATATATTGCGCCCGCCCCACAGCCAACGCCACGGTCCCAACCTGAATCAAACTGCGACCCAAATTATACTCCTTGCATCCCTAACGTTAGATATGATTTAGATTGCACTGATATAGATGTAACGGTTACCGTCATAGGCACAGATCGACATCGACTTGATAGAGATAAAGATGGTTTGGGGTGTGAGTAGCGCGGCATGATACAGATTTCGAAAACTGAAGTTAAACGGGCCGATTTTGCTTTTAATGCGGAGTTAATTAATCGTCGCGTATATAAGGTCTGGTTTTTTGGGGTATTATTAAGAGCTTACCAGTGGAAGAATCAGTCCAGAAGAGCTACTTAAAAGTTCGTTTGAGTTTTGTTGAGCAAAGAGTTGCTGGAATCTATATTGTTTGAGTTTGAGCTTACTGCCATTCAGCACTACTTTTCAAATTTTGAGCAGGTGATACGGGCACAGCTCAACTAATTTGCATAATGCTAAAGGTCGTTGCGCTATTGACATAAGTATAAAAATATAGTAGTATATTTGTGTTCCGAAAGGAATTTGAGAGGAAAATGGCACTTTAGTAGAAAGTTGGTGATAGCGTTGGCTCATACGCCGACCATGAAGCAGCGGATCGAAGCGCTGTATGACGATGACAAGATCTCGCGGGAGCAATTCTACGAGCTTATGCATCGTGAACGCTACGTCCGCGGGGCGTTGACCGCGCTGAAGCCCAAGCTTGGCGAGAGCTTTGATGACTTCCTGTCACGCAGCTACGACCATGCCGAGTGCAAAGGTCGTCAGCACAGGTGGGATGAAGTCGACGTCATGCTCGACTATCGCCCCATCGGCGCTGCGTTCTATGAGACAGAGCGCTGCGAGCGTTGTGGGATGATCAAGGTCATCATTGTCAACGGTCTCGGTCAGAAAGACCGGAACGATTACAAGTCGCCCGAAGGCTACTCCTTCAAGGGCGTCAAGACATCCAAGAGTGACTGGAAGGTCCTGCTTCGCTACAAGAAGCTTGACCACCAGCTTGCGATGCTCGAACAAGGGCTGACGCAAGCCGAGCCGGACAACGTTGTTCATCTTGACCGAGGAAGGACAGCTTGAGGTTGCCGCGGGGGTGGTACAGTTTTGGTATTAGTATCAAACCCCACCCCCGCGCAGCGACCCTGATTACGCATTTTCCTCTCAATTAAATCACGTTATCAAAAAGACCCTCAGGGAAAAGGGTCTTTTTTTTGTTTACTGCAATTAAAGATAGGTAATCACTACTTATTAGCGCAGGCACCTTTACACTGGGCAAATAGCTGGGTTGTCCACACTAATACCCATGGATTAGAAGGGTGTTTATAGGTCATTGCGCCAACGCCCACTCGCTGATATTCTGGCCGAAGAATGTTCTCACGGTGACTGGGGCTGTTCATATAGGCATGGAAGATACTGGCAGAGTCGCCGCCATAGCCGATATTTTCGCCTATTTTTTTATACCAACCAGTACCACAGTTATTTTCTACTGGTCCTATTAAAGAGCTGTGGCTTAATACATTAGTTTTGGCCATATGGTTGGTCCATTTACGAGCCGCAGTAGTTAAGCACTCTGAGCGACCAAGTGTTGACAGGCCACGTGCTCGCCGTTCGTTGTTAATCTTATTTATTTGATCATGCTCTATGGCTTCACCGCTTGACCCGCCCCCGGCGCTTGCTTTAGGAATAAAGCTAACGCGACCGCCGACTGATGATGTTGGCTTGCTGTCTTTCTGTGGTGTAAATTCGGGTACAAGCTCGTCTGAAACGGTTTGGTTAGCAGTGTCACAAACCGCGTTTAAAATTTGTTCGGCTTGCTTGAGTCCTTCGCTCGATTGATTATCTTCAGAAACTAACACTTCTGTTGAGCCGTTGTTGGAGAGCATGAGCTGTTTGTTGTTGCCAACCGAGGTTTTGATGTTGCTGGCATTAGTTGCACCCGATGCTGGATTTTTACTCTTAACATCAGATACTATTTTTTGAACTTCTTCTTGTGATAATTGTACGACCTTAATGTCACCTTCGTCTTCAGGCGTACAGTAAACCGTGCCTGACGTTGTTACGTTAATAGATTTACCGCGTGATTCATGAATCGTGTTGCCGGCCTCGTCTTTGGCGATAGACATTGGTTTTTCTTCGCCAAGACTTAAGGCTAAGCTAGCCGTCGGCAGATTAAGGCTTAAATTTTGCTTAGCAGACTGGGCAGAAATCAACCGAATGGCAAATACGCCAACAATTGCTATTGCTGTAATAACAATAAATTTTTGATTCCGCGATAAGTTTTTAAAGAGGTTAGTACTCTTTGTGGTGGTTTTTATTTTTTTGGCCATTTTTATTCCTTATAAATTATGAGGAGTATTATACCACTTATGCTTGAAAGTCAACAAATATCCTTACGATTTCGCCGCTGTTACGGCTCGTCAGCGTAGCTGTTACTCTACGGATCGTTAGGAGGAGATTGCAGGGTGAACGGCCAAGGCCATCCAGCGCAAGCAATCCCACTCCCGTGAGAGATTAATGGTGTCTCCCAACCAAATCGATTCGTTTCTTTTGTGATTGCTCACTAAAAGCGTACGAATTACCTACTCGATCAAATAGGCTCCACATTCCCAAAGAGGCTAGCTGTGAAAGCTAGGAAGCAGCACCGCTGGTGGTCTGTTGGCGCTTGACCAATTCGTCCGTCAGCACCTTGATGCAATTGCCCAACTGAGCTGGAGTCAGCTCGCTGAGCTCATTGCCGCAGTCGGCGTTGATGGGCTCCTCGGGATCCTTCTGGTTGCTTTCGCTAGAAGGTCCGATGTTGACCAGCTTTGGACGGATGTTGTTGCCGGCGCTGATGTCCAGCCTGTAAACGACCCGTCCGTTCAGCTCACCGAAGGCGCGCCAGAGATCTCCGTCCACGGGGGTGAACTCAATGAGCTTACCGCCGTTGGAGATGAACGTCCCCGCATTGGTTGCGAGAAAGTTCCGCGCGTCGGC
>CAYRRR010000001.1:29978-126966 GCA_964426755.1 uncultured Candidatus Saccharibacteria bacterium
TACACCGGTCCGGGGAGCTGACCTGGCTTGATCTCACTGAAATGCTCCAGCTTGGTCTTGCCGTTGTCGCCCCGTACGGTCACGATGCCGCCTGCAGTGTCAACCGTTCTGTCACGGAAGTATACCTGACGTGTCATGGGGATCACCACGATTGGTTCTTTGCCGTCGCAGTAACCCCACACGTCGGTGATACTCCAGCGCAAGGCCGGAAACTTTTCAGCCAACAGGTTTGGCAAGCTATTCATTCGTTCTCCACCGAAGGCTCGGTCGAGCTCGAACTCCTTATCAAACAGGCACTGTGCGGGCTGGCCAGAGCCTTCCCATTCAGCGACGCCTGCCATGGGCTGTTGTCTGCCGGTGCCGTCCATGATGCCGCTCCACCGCGCTTGCTGTTCGCCACCTGCGTTGAGGTAGGTCAGTGTGTCGGCGTTGAGGCTCACACGGTTGGTGTCGCCAGTGGTGCGCCTGAGGGCAATCCTGGCGCCATCGAGCGAACCGACGCGTGCATCCCAGCCTGCTTCACTGAGCGCTCCCTGCTTGATGCAGCTGGGGACGTCAGCTCCGCCGACCAAATCGCAATTGTCGGAGTCGCTCTGCCGTGCATCGTCGAACAGGCGTTCGATTGATGCTGGGGGTTCATCGGTGTCAGTGACGTAGAACGTCGTTGCGGTGTTGTAGTACCGCCCGAAGTCCTTGTCGTTGTCCCACTCGACACGAACGACCTGACAGATCATTGCGAGCGCCAACACAAGGCTGACAACTGCAAGCATGTTCGAGATGGTGTGACCGTCTTGCTCATCAAGCCATTCAGCAGCCAAGATCGCTCCTGTGCCGATGAAGCCGATGGTCAGTATGACCCAGAGCCAGCCGCCACCCGACAGGATGTTGGCCATCAGCATCTGGTCCATTGTCTGACCCCACGTCGTACCCGAGAAGAACGCGGCGATGATGCCACGCACGACCAAGTACAGGGCGGGAAGCCAGAGCCACCACGCTGCAAGCGTGAGGACTCTTTTGATCCAGTTGTTCACTGGGGTTCCTTTCTCTCTCTGATTGGGAATGTACAAGGTTATAACGCTCCACAGCGTGGGGGAAGTCCACCCATCTCTGTATTTCGCCCACACCTGAACGCCAGAAACGGAATGACTTTTATTCGCAACTGATATTAGCCCAAATCTATATTATAACATAATATATAGTACTGGGTCAATGTTTTAGGTTGTTTATAAGGGTATAAAAAATGCCTCCTTTTTGCCTTAGTTAAACGTTCGCCTTAGGGTGCGATTGTTTATCCATGGCAGGAGACGATGTGATGGGTCTGCTTCTGCGATGCTTGGACAATGCCTTGTCGGTGACCGCCATAGTCACTTCATGCTAACTGGTGCGGTCAGAATCTTACGATTCCGGTAATTGTCATTATAGCACGTAAACAAGATATGTCAAGTAGTTTATTTCTTTTTGCGCTTGTTGGGGTCGAGTTCGCGCTTGCGGAGGCGCAATGATTTTGGCGTGACCTCTAATAGCTCGTCATTCTCGATAAAATCGAGACACTGTTCAAGGCTTAAAATTGTCGGCGGCGTTAACTGAACAACACCATCGCTAGATGAGCTACGCATGTTGGTTAGTTGCTTGGCGCGACAGACATTAATAATCATATCGTCACCACGTTTATTTAGTCCCACGATTTGTCCGGCGTAGACTTTTTCTGCCGGGCCGACAAAACATATGCCGCGTTCTTGAGCGGTTTGCAAAGCATAAGGCGTAGTTGTTCCGGTCTCGTGTGCAATCAAAACGCCGTTGCGTAGCTGCGGCAGGGGTGCGCCCACTGGTTGATGACCAATCATCAGGCTGTCCATGACAATTGTGCCTTTGGTGTTGGTCATTAGCACGTTACGCAGGCCAAGCAGGGCGCGGGTGGGGAGTTCGTAAACCAGCTTGGTAACGTCTTTCGGGCTGGCAAATTGTTCTTTCAAGATAGCCCGTCGCGAACCAAGCTCCATTTGTACCGTGCCGACGTGTTCGGCCGGAACCTCAATTATTAACTCTTCAACCGGCTCTTCTGTAACGCCATTATGTTCACGAGTGATAACTTGCGGCCGGCCAACCTCAAACTCATAACCTTCACGGCGCATTGTCTCGATTAAAACACTTAAATGCAGTTCACCACGGCCCGAAACCAAAAAGCCAATTTGTTCATCTTCAACTTGCAAGCCGATGTTGCTTTCGAGCTCTTTGTGCAAGCGCTCGCCAATCTGGCGTGACGTGCTAAATTCTCCCTCGGTGCCTTTAAATGGCGAGGTGTTTGGCCCAAGGTAAATCTTTAGCGTTGGTGCTTCAATCTCAATAACCGGCAATGCTTCTGGCTGGTCTGCGTCGGCTATTGTTTCGCCAATTTGAGCGTCGGCCACGCCGGTTAGTTGCACAATATCACCGGCAACACCTTCGCTAACCTCAGACTTGCTGACGCCATGACTCATGAGTACGTTTTCTACCCGAGCTTTTGTTTGCGAGCCATCTTTTTTGCATAACGTTACTGCCGCACCGGGTTTGATGGTACCGCGCGAAATGCGACCAATGGCATACTTACCCTTAAAGGTGTCCCAGGCAAGGGCAGTGACCAACATTTGAAATGGTTTGGTTAGTTCAATCGATGGGGCAGGGACGTGCTTAATAATGGCGTCAAAAATGACTGACAGATCTGAATCGGCCTCGGTGTTGGTAGGCGGCGTATCCCAAGCTTTGCCGGCTCGCCCAATAGCGTAGTAAACAGGGTAATGAAGCTGATCTTCATGTACTGCTAACTCTAAAAACAGATCGGCTAGTTCGTCTTCGACTTCGGCGATACGGCTGCCTGGCTTGTCAATTTTGTTGATGATGACGATGGGCTTCAGTTCACTGGCCAGTGCCTTACCAAGTACAAAGCGAGTTTGCGGCATGGGGCCTTCTTGGGAGTCGACAATTAAAATACAGCCATCAGCCATGTTTAGGGTGCGCTCAACTTCGCCAGAAAAATCGGCATGCCCGGGCGTATCAATAATGTTGATGCGATAGTCGTCATGTTGAACAGCCGTTACTTTTGCTGTAATGGTAATACCGCGCTCGCGCTCTTGGTCGCCACTATCCATAATAAGCTCTTGGCTCATCTCGGTTTGATTGTCTCTGAACGTTTTTGATTGCTTTAAGAGGCCGTCAACCATGGTTGTCTTGCCATGATCCACGTGTGCAATAATCGCAATGTTTCTAATTTTACTTGGGTCTTGTTTCATTGCGTAGCCTTGTTTTTGGGAAGAGCAGCCCGACAAAATGTCGCATCATTTTGCCGGCGCGATGAGAAACCTGCTTGCAGGTGTCTCATTACATCCACGTGTGCAATAATCGCAATGTTCCTCATTTTGCTCGGGTCTTGTTTCATAAAAAATAAAAAAGCGCTTGTCTTTAGCGCCATACCTATCATTTATATTATACCATAACGCAATAAAACTGCATACATTTCGTGCGCGTCCTTCGAGCATGTATGATTAAAGCAGAACATGGATAGGTTAATTCATAAGTGGTTGAGGGTGCCGTATGCCTTACATGCTACTGTGCATAGGTCACTAGTCAAGCCAAAAGCGACGGTCATTTTGATTCATGGTATCGGCAACACTAACAAGACATGGGCGGATCTAGTGAAGCAAATGCCGCCGGATGTGCGCGTAATTACCGTTGATTTGCTTGGTTTTGGCCAATCACCGCACCCGGACTGGGCTATTTATAATACAAAAACGCAGGCTCGTTCGGTTATCGCAACGCTCGTAAAACAACGGATTTACGGCAAGGTGATTATAGTCGGACATTCGTTAGGGTCGCTGGTTGCAATCGAGGTTGCCAAGCGTTATAAACCCATCGTATCGCGATTGATTCTTTGCAGCCCTCCGCTGTATAAGTCCGAACAAAAAGACAAGCGAATGCTACCTGTTGCAGACGATGCATTGCGTCGCATCTATCGCCAGGCTATCAAACATCCGTCATTGCTTGTACGGGTGGCGCGCTTGGCTAAAAAATATCGTTTAAGCGATAAAACAAGCAGCATCACCGACGAGAGTTTATTTACCTATCTGGCGACTCTCGAGGCGGCTATCATAAACCAAACGTCTTTAGACGATGCAATGGATTTGCAGATTCCGATCACGGTCATTCGCGGGAGGCTCGATCCATTGGTGGTGCCCGCAAACCTCAAGCTGTTAGCCAAAACCAGTCCCAAGGTAAAACTCAAGACAATTTCGGCAGCGCACGAACTTAACAAAAAATATTTCTCAGCCATCTTACCCGAACTACAATAATCAAAAACCTGCCAAAAGCGGGAATGGTTTTGACAGAAGAGGAGACAGCAAAATAGGGTTACCAAGAGTTTTGTCACTTGATTGCAAAACTACGCGTAACCCTATTTGTACATGCTGACGTGGTGGAACATCTCGAAAAAAGTTCACCCATCATAGAAGCAGAAATACGCAGATGGCGCTATTTACTCTGGGAAGACTACACAGAACATAAAAGGAAAGAGGAGAGACTAAAGAAGTCAGCTACTCCCTGAGGGTATATACCCTAGGGTAAACTTATGGCGTCCAAACTGTTTGACTACCATCACCAGACACAACATCTTTAGCTATCAAGTGTAAGTTAGAGCCTTCACCGTATAGTGTGGCAATAGTATCTGGAAACTCCTCCCTAATCCACCCCTCCCATGTTGTCCCATCAGTGCGAGGTGCAAGATTATCTAAAATTGCCGACCCAACACCAACTGCGGCATCAATATGACCTTCTGCTGCCATACTTCCTCTCATTGAGTCTAAATCTAATCCGATTGCGCTAGCCCCATGCTCACGAATGCCATTCATTGTGTGCGTAAGTATTCTTGCTACTATCTCTCCCGGCAGCGAATCAGTTTCAAAACCAGTAAGCATTTCTGGATTTACTTCAACAGCTTTAACTCTTCGTTCTCCACGCCAGTCATCATTTACCATAGTTTCCACTACTCTATATTTTGAATTTTGGGGTTTTTCAAAACTTTCTTCACTCATAATAATTATTATCTTCCTCAGCGTTAATTATGCAAGCACAAGTAAATTATAGGGTGAGCTAATGCAAAAACCCCTGTCAAAAATAACAGAGGTCAAAGTGCTTATGGTGGAGCTGGCGGGTACTGCCCCCGCGTCCGCAAGATTATCTTGGTTAGTCGTCTACAGGTTTAGTTCGTTTAAAAAAACTTAGAAGCGGTACATCAAAACGAACAAAAAAACACTGCTTCGCAACCCTAAGGTCTTAGTTCTCGCTATGGGTCATAGTAAGAACCCAGCCAGAAGATATGGCGTACGCTAGAATTATCTGGCGTCAAACTAGGTACGGCTACGAGTTAAACTCGAGCTGTTGCAAAAGAAAACTGAGGTAGTGCAAAAGCACTAGCAACTGCATTCTTTACGCGAGTAAATGCGTTTGCAATTACAAAAAGTTACCATATAACGCTTAGTACGCGACCTGCTGATCTAACCGATAAAGTCCTACGTCGAGCTTAAATTCAGCCCCTTCGTCAGAGCCGACGCTTATGTTTCGTTTTATCTTCATAGAAGATAAAAGCTACATGTTCGCTTGACTCTTCCTCTAGCTTGTTCGAACAGTCGAGTCGAATGAATCGCCTCCTTGGTTCGACCAAGCTGAATAAATCCCGTCAGATTTACGTATACTATTATACCAAGAAAAGGCAATAAAAACAATATGCTTATGCTTGTCATTGTACGTCTTTAGTGAGTACTATTAAGTTTGCATGAATTTACATAGATTAAATGGTGGTAACGACTGGGACTCTATAGATCCAAGCGAACGTACACCGGTACAAAAGCTAGCAGCTAAAACTCATGGCCTTGTGACTCCCGCTCATCCTATAACTATTGGTGGCGGGGTATTAACCGAGTACGGCCTTTCAGAAATACGAAACAAGCGTACACTTCGGGGCACGGCGCTGTTTTTAGGTGGCAAGGCTTGCGATTTTATTGATGGTTGGGTAGCTGACAAAAGACAAGTTAAAAGCCGGGTGGGCAGAATCTTAGACCCGACATTAGACAAAATTGTGGCCTATCGCGCAAGCCAAACGCTCATGGATGAAGATATTGTGCCTGCCAGCATTGGCAATGGCTTTCTGTTGCAGAATGGTGTTAATACGGCTGCTACTTTGATTGCAACCGCTCGGGGCGTGATATCAATCCGGGTGTAGCCGGCAAGATCGCCGCTGGTTTACAGGCCACTACGATGGGTGTTTTTTGTCTTGAACGGGCTATCGCGGAGGCACAACGGGGCGAGGTGCTGTATGAATTGCAGGGTATTCAGGACGAAATTCATCAAGCTGGGAGAGCGCTCGGTGCCGTTACTCATGTTGTCGGCGCTATTGCCAGTGCTGAATACCTAGCCATTGGCCTCTTGCCGCAACCGGAGACCTCGTAATTAACACGCAATACGGACAAACAGCAAAAAAATGGTAAAATAAGTGACTTTAATCTTGTAAGTGATCTAGAGAAGCCATACACTTAAATCAGTTATGTTTAAAACACCTAAAAATATACTGCGGGTACTGTTTGGCTCGTCAGAGTTCGAGCTGACGCCTCATGATGTTAAGAAGGCACGAGAGTATATTGATGCCTACTGGAAGCAGCTTGAGCGCTATCATCCTAAAGATGATGAAAGTTTGGTGGGCCTGCCAAAGCCGTTTTTGGTGCCCTCATATCAAGAAGGTCATGAATTTGACTACAACGAACTGTACTATTGGGACAGCTACTTTATGGTTCAAGGCATGCTTGATCAGCACCATAAGACGCTCGTGATGGGCATATTAGAAAACCTGTTATATTTGCAGCAGCGTTTTAAGATCATCCCCAATGCATCACGACTGTACTTAACAAGTCGATCCCAGCCACCATTTTTAACCAGCTTTATCTTTGATTTATTTGACACCTATAATTTAGATGTAAAGTGGCTAACCGATGTTATGAAGGTAGCAGAGGAGGAGTATCGGATAGTCTGGATGGGCACCCGTAAGCCTAACGCTCGACAAGTATATGCCGGTTTAAGTCGCTATTATGACTTTAATTATCTACACGATATTGCAGAGGCTGAAAGCGGCTGGGATATGACAACTCGATTTGGCCGTAAGGCACTCAACTATTTACCGGTAGACCTCAATGCTTTGCTTTATAAGTATGAGACTGATTTTGCACGTGCCGCTCAATTGCGTGGAGATATAGCGGTTGCAAAAAAGTGGCTTAAACAAGCTCAAATTCGCAAAAACACCATGGATGCACTGATGTGGAATGAGATGCGCGATTTTTATTACGATTATGACTACACCAAAGAAAAGCGCGGTAATGTGAGCTCATTAGCCGGATTTTACCCGATGTGGGCAGGTATGGTTGATCGGCAACGTGCCGCCAAGCTGGTGAAAAATTTGCGTAAGTTTGAGCAAAAGGGTGGCTTGGCAACTACAGAACCATCGACTATTCCTATTAATTCAATCAAGCCTAACAGTCTGCCTACGCAGTGGGCATACCCTAACGGTTGGGCGCCGCTACAGTTTATTGTGATTCAGGGCCTAGAGCGTTATGGTTATCATCAAGATGCAAGGCGTATTGCTTTAAAGTGGTTAAAAAACAACCTCGATTGGTTTAATAAGCATGGTATTTTCTTAGAGAAATACAATGTTGTCGATCCGGGTAAGCCACCGGTTAAGGGGGTGTATCCGAGTCAAACCGGGTTTGGCTGGACAAACGCTGTATTTGAGCGTCTTTGCCAAGAATATATAGATAAGTAGTTTCGTCCGTAGCTCTGTTCTTTTGATCACTCACTCCCTGAGACTCCATCGCTCTTCTTTCTTCTTATTGCTGTAGGCCAAAAAAACGGGGTCTCAATAATAGAGTAGGAGGGAATGAATTTGCAGTTATATTACAAAAACAGAATATAAAATTGACAGCTATGTTGCCAGAGGTAGATAATCCAAACTATGACCGAAAGTATTGAAGAGGTGAGTCGTAGACTAGAGGCTGAAAAAGCCTCTGCAGGTATGGATCCAAACCAGTTTCATCTTATATTGGAGGTTGGCAGAGGTAAAGAACTAGCAAATCAGGCCAAATTTGATGAAGCATTGCGCGTCTGTGCGCGTTGTATGGTGCGGCAAGAATGCAGAATGATTGAGAAAACAATTAATCCGTTCAATGGTGGCGGGTTACGAATTTTTGGTGGCGAAGTTTTAGGCCTTGCCAGGAGGCAAGAACGGCTGTACAAAAAAACAATTGATCACTTAGTAGATGAGCTGGTTAGCTAGACAGTATGAATTATAGCGAAGCAGTACCGTTGCCGTGCGCAGAGAAGTTGGTGTTTGATACGCAAGCACAAGCGAACGCGGCGGCTCTAGTGGCCGATCATCAACGCAACATTAAGCTTAAAAGTTATAAATGTAAGTATTGCGGTTTGTGGCATCTTGCCAGTAAGTGATAATTACTTAACAAGTTAATTATTAACATGTTAAGTATATAAAATTCTTGGTAGTGCCGGTCTTTGTTGGTCTCTTGCGAGAACAAGCAGGTGACCGGCAACCTGGGATGAGTGTTGACCTCCCTCAGATCAAGACAGCAGCCTGACGTAGCCGCCAGGATAGTCAGGGTTGTCGTTGATGTACGCAGCACCATGACCGATGTCGATGACGATTGGGACATGGTTGTCACACAGCGGACAGGCTAAGCGCGACACAGCTTCGAAATTGATGCTCGCAAGGCTTTCGAGCCGGGGCACGCCAAGATCTCGCGCTGTTACGCCACCGCGGTTGCAGACAGCGCTGACGCCAACGATCTCGCCACCGTTGCGCTCGACCTCACGCACAACCTTGGCAACGGAACCGCCGGTGGTGAGCAAATCCTCCACGATGAGGACTCGCTTGCCGCGGATCTGATCGACAAAGCCAGCCCGCTGGAAGGCGAAGTCACCATCGCCAACCTTGTCGGCCCAGGTGACCCTCACGGTTGGAAGGCTTGGGCCGACATCATCCAGGGCGAAGGCCGTGGCGTATGCCAGGGAGATGCCGCCGGTAGCCGGAGCTGCGACGGTGTCGAAGAGCACGCTGTCGTCGATGAACGGTCCCCACAGCTCTGCGCCGATATCCAGTAGCAGTCGGGTGTTGGTGAACAGCGGATCCATGTTGATGTAGCCGCTGCCGTGCTTGCCGCTCGCGTAGACGAAGTGCATGTCTGTGTAGACGGCACCTGCCTGCTCGAGCTCTTTCGCGACGTTAAGCGTCACTTGAGTCTCCTTGCTTTAGGCCGCAGACACGATGTCGGCGACGATCTTCTCGATGTTCTCGGCTGGGTTGCCCTTGCTGATGGGGCGACCGATGACGAGCCGGGTTGCTCCAGCTTTGATCGCCTCGCCGGGCGTCTTGGTTCGCGCCTGGTCGTCCGGTGGTGAATCCGGCAGGCGGATGCCCGGGGTGTTGATGCTGATGGCGGTGCCGAACTCGTCGACGATGGCCTGCGCTTCCTCGGGCGAGCACACCACATCGGTGAACCCGCAGTCGATCAGCAGGTTGGTGTACCAGAGGACCTGGTCGATCGGCGTTCGTTCGTTGAACTCGGCCTCGATCGTGTCGTCGTCCTTGCTGGTCAGCACCGTCACGCCACACGGCAGCGTCCCCGCTTCACGGCAGAGCTCGGCGAACTGCTTGAGCGCGTCGAGGTCCTTCAGGGTGGTCTCGGGTGTGAACTCGAAACGTCCGTTCGAACAGGCTCCGGCCATGATGTTGAGCATCCATGGCCTGGCTGCGAGCTCGACCTCGGTCAGGTCGAAGATCTTCGAGGGCACCTCGATGAGCTTGGCATCGTTGAAGACCCGGAAACCTTGCTCGGTGAGGTGCTCGATGGGCCTGTCGCCGTGCTTGCGCACGAACAGCCGATCAAGCTTGACCTGCCGCAGACCGGTCATCTGCACGAGTAGGTCGTAGAGCACAGGTGGTGAAACACCGTCGGCGCTCCAGATGATCCGGTCGAGAGCTTCCTCTCGAGTCATGGTTGTCATGTTCCCTCCAGGGGATGGTTGGGTCGGATTGTTAAAGGACAAAACACACTAGTCCTAAGCGGCAATTATACCTAAACGAGGCATCATAACCATGACAGTTTTACCATTAATCAAAATTTACTTACAATGAGTTATATGGGTATTGAAGCGGGTATAAAAAGGCAGGCAGTATAATGCCAGCGGTTTCAGCGGGATTATTGTTGTATCGGCGCAAAAATGGGCGTTTGGAGTTTTTATTAGCGCATAACGGCGGTCCGTTTTTTAAGAATAAAGATAAAGGTTTTTGGACGATTCCGAAAGGCATGATAGAAGAGAATGAAGACGAGTTAACGGCTGCCAAGCGTGAATTTAAAGAAGAAACAGGTCACGAAGCGCCAGACGGTGACTATCAGCCAATTGGTACCGTAAAGCAAAAAAATAATAAAATTGTGCATGCGTGGGCGGTTGAGGCTGATTTTGACGCGTCAAAAATCAAAAGTAACACCTTTGAAACCGAATGGCCACCGCGCTCAGGCCGCATGCAAACCTTTCCGGAGATGGACCGGGTGGGGTGGTTTTCTGCCAGCCAGGCCAAAGAAAAGGCCAACGAGGCCCAGAGGGCGTTTATTGACCGAGTTATCGAGCTATTAGGCGGCAACACGGGTGAAGCAGAGCAGACAGCCTTGCTTTAAGGTGTTATAATGTGGATATGACAACACGTGTGAATAAATTCAACATGCGCATGATGCCCTAGGCGGGCTTTCTTTCTATTTACTAACACGCTTATTTCTCTACAATTAACTAAAGGACAGCTATGAATTATTATGTTACTACCTCTATTGCTTATACGAATGCAGATCCACACATAGGTTTTGCAATGGAGTTAATTTATGCCGATGTTTTGGCTCGTTATGCTCGGCTTCAAAAAACGCCAACCCTTTTTAGTACCGGTACTGATGAGCACGGCGGCAAAATAGCCGAAAAGGCTGCTGAGCTTAAACTTGATCCTAAAGCGTTCACCGATCAGATAAGTAAAAAATTTCGTAATCTACAAAAAGCGCTGAACATAAGCAATGACCGATTTATCAGAACTACTGATGCCAGTCACGAGCAGCGGGCACAAATTATCTGGAATAATCTTGAAGGCGATATTTACAAAGGTAGTTATGAAGGTTGGTATTGTACGGGCTGTGAAGCGTTTGCGCCCGATGCGGTCGTAAGGGCCAATAACGGTATTTGCCCTGACCATAACCGACCCTATGAAAAGCTGAA
Source organism: uncultured Candidatus Saccharibacteria bacterium (assembly GCA_964426755.1). Taxonomy (GTDB): domain Bacteria; phylum Patescibacteriota; class Saccharimonadia; order Saccharimonadales; family JAGQNJ01; genus CAYRRR01. The sequence continues at coordinate 41,316 of CAYRRR010000001.1, forward strand.
AGAAGAAAACTACTTCTTTGCGCTTAGTAAGTATGCACAAAAAATTAGAGAAGCCATTATTTCGGGTGAATTTAAGATTATTCCTGAGTCGCGCAAAAATGAAATTTTAAATGTTATCAGTGACGGGCTTGAAGATATTAGTATATCGCGGCCCAAAGATAAAATTTCTTGGGGTATACCGGTGCCGGATGACCCCAGTCAGGTGATGTACGTATGGTTTGATGCGTTGCTTAACTATATTACGGTGTTAGGCTATCCGGAACACGCCGATTTTGCTAACTATTGGCCGGCCAATGTCCAGGTGATTGGTAAAGATATTTTGCGTCATCATGCGGCAATGTGGCCCGGTATTTTGCTTGGCTTAAATCAGCCGCTGCCAAAAACGCTGTACGTACATGGTCACATTACGCTCAATGGCAAGAAAATGAGCAAGTCACTGGGCAACTTTGTAACACCGGACGAAATCTTGGCAAAATATGATGCAGATGTGCTGCGTTATTTTCTCACCAGGCATATCCCAAGTTATGATGACGGTGATTTTTCATGGGAACGGCTTGAGGAGGTTTACAACAGTGAGTTGGCTAATGAGCTGGGGAATGCCGTGCAGCGTACCTTGGCAATGATTGTAAAGTACCAAAAAGGCATCATTGGCAATATTCCTAAAATTGAACATGATGTTGCGCAGTATCACCACGCGATTGAGGATTGTAAATTTGATCGTGCGTTAGAGGTTGTATGGGAGCGCGTGCGAGGTCTCAACCAGTATATTGAAGAACAAAAACCGTGGTCGATTGCAAAGAGCGGCGACGAAGTGCATTTACGAGAAGTGTTGGCGTATCAGGTGAGCTGTTTGCTGCAAATTGCCGATTTATTAGAGCCGTTTATGCCGACAACAGCGGTAAAAATTCGACATGTTTTTGACGAGGGCGTTATTCGTCAAGCCGAGACTACGCTCTTTCCAAAGCAAGATAAAGCGGTAGCTGACCAAACGGCCGCTACGCCAAATACATCCAATGCAGCTCGTTGACACTCATTGCCATATTCACTTTGACGATTACCAGCTTGACAGTAACGAGGTTATCGAAGCTGCCCTATCAGCCGGCGTAACCCGTATGATATGCGTTGGTTGCACGCTGAACGACAGTAGAATAGCAATCGAGTACGCGGCCAAGCATCGTTCTATTTGGGCAAGTATTGGTATGCACCCGCATGAAGCCAAGCTGTACGTCGAAAACGAAAAAGCCCTTCAAGAGTTTCGTTCACTTGCCGAAAATCATGCACGACTTTTGCGTCGGGGTGGCGAAACCACCAACGATGTTGAGGCTCACGACGCAACGATGCGAAGGGTCGTAGCCATCGGAGAAACTGGGCTTGATTACTACTATAATCACTCACCAAAAGAAGATCAGCAGGAGCTGTTTCGGTTTCAGCTTACACTGGCTCAGGAGTATAATTTGCCGGTGATTTTTCATGTTAGAGACGCATTTGACGACTTTTTTGCTATTTTAAGCGATTTTAAGGGCATTAGAGGGGTGGTTCATAGTTTTACCGCCAATACCACTACTCTTGACAAATGTCTCAAAGCCGGGCTTTATATTGGCTTAAATGGCATTATGACGTTTACCAAGGACGCTGCTCAATTAGAAGCAGCCAAGGCGGTGCCCTTACATCGATTACTGCTAGAAACGGATGCTCCGTTCTTGACCCCTGTTCCATTTCGTGGTACAATCTGTCAGCCTAAGTACGTTGTTGAGACCGCAAAATTTTTAAGCCACTTGAGACAAGAGAGCCTCGAGGAGCTGGCTGCGGCCACAACACATAATGCTGGTAATCTATTCAACTTATGAGTTCACAAAACACTTCACCGGAAATACTTGATAACATTCCGCGCCCAATGACACAGCGTGTGCGCGTGCTTAATGTTGCGATGGAGTATCTTGCAACGGTAGTTCCGGCCGAGTCTAATGCCGGTAATGCTGCTCACGGTGCTTTTGACACGGCAAAGACAGCGCGGCAAACCGAAAGCGTGGCAGCGAGCTTTATTGGTGCTACACAACCCGAACCTCAGCCATTGCCAGAAAAGAAAGTGGCCAGCTTTGTGGTAGAAAATCAAGCTAACGATACTGATGCAGCACGCATGTTGGTTAACGAAGCGCTGACACCAGGGGTTAATTATCATGACAATTAAAAATGTCCTAAAGACACTTACAGATCAAATTACTACTCAAAAGCATCAGCAACGTGAAGCGGTCTTGTATCGTAATCTGATGCGCCATGAAGCACGTATTGGCGGAACGGTGTTTGGTCCTGTTCCAAAAAATCATCGCCGGGAATTCTTTTGCCTCGATGAGCACACTTGGGTATGGCATGAAGAATGGCAAGATGCCCAAGGTAAGCATCGCGTTATGACCACACGGTATGATGTACGACCGAACGGCATTTTAAAGTCTCAGAACGGTAGCCATTACCAGACAGTGCGGGATGAAGAAGCTCGCCGTTTATTGAAGGCAGCCAAGACATATCATCAAAAAGTTAAACAAGAAATCTATACATTTGCGTAAGGTGAGGTAGGCTGTCATGAACAAGCCAATTTATCTTGATTATGCCGCCGCAACACCGGTTGACCCATCGGTAATAGCCGCTATGGAGCCGTATTTTGGTAAGGCTTTTTATAACCCGTCGGCCGGCTACCTTGCCGCTAAAGCAGTCAAAACAGATATCCAAGGAGCGCGAGCTCGTATTGCGAGCATTGTAGGCGCCAAGCCGAGCGAGATTATCTTTACAGCCGGCGGCACCGAAGCTAATAACTTAGCAATCCAAGGTGTAGTAGCTGCGTTTCCGGGTGCCGAGGTGCTTGTGAGTGCATTAGAGCACGATTCAGTATTAGAGCCGGCTCAAGCCGGTCGGGTTACAGAAGTTGCCATAACCGCAGATGGCCGAATTGATCTGGCGGATTTTGAACGCAAGCTTAACGATAACATCGTACTGGTCAGTGTCATGTACGCCAATAATGAGATTGGTACGATTCAGCCAATCCGTGAGGTGGCTCAAATCGCAGCAAGTGTGCGAAAAGACCGCCAAAAACGAGGAGTAAGCTTGCCATTGTATCTGCACACTGACGCCGCTCAGGCAGCCGTTTATTTGGATCTGCATGTACACAAACTAGGCGTTGATCTTATGACTATTAATGGTGGTAAAATATACGGCCCCAAGCAGACGGGGATATTGATTATAAAAACTGGTACGCAGCTTAAAGCTCAAATATTAGGTGGTGGCCAAGAGCGGTCGTTAAGAAGTGGTACTGAAAACGTACCGGGCATTATTGGTTTAGCAGCCGCGCTTGAGCTTGTCGCTGATCGTAAAAAAGAAGAAACCGCACGGCTGCAATCACTGCAAGCTGAGTTTATGCATCAGATTAAGTTATGCATTCCTGACGCCGTTATTAACGGTTCACTAAAATATCGGTTACCAAACAATATTCATGTCACCATTCCGGGGGTGGATAATGAGCGATTAATGATGGAGCTTGATGAGCGCGGCGTTATGTGTGCCACTGGCTCCGCCTGCAGCGCCAGCAGTGATAAACCTTCGCATGTGCTAGCGGCGCTTGGCTTAAGTGATGAGATGGCTCGCAGTAGTCTTCGTTTCACTATGGGCAATCATACGACGATACGTGATATTAAAACCGTTGTTCAGGCGCTTGATAACATTGTAAATCAGTCCTAAAACAGTTATATTTGAACAGAAGCATACATAATCATTATTAAAAGGGTGGCATTTTAGTGGAACTGTGGCAACTACTGTTGATAACCGGAGCGTTAACCGCAACGTTTATTGCGTTTATTTGGGTTGCGATTCGTTTAGGCAGCGTACCGGACAATCGTCCATCGCCAAAAGATGTCGCCACCGCCTCTGTTAATAATGCGGTTAATCAGGCTTTTACCGAAGAGTTTCGTGATGAGCTGCAGCAACGCGCTCGCCGACAATTTGATGCTGTAATGCAACAAAATGCCCAATTTTTACAACAAAACGTTCGGGTAAGCGCCGCAAAACTTGAAGAATTTATGAAGCAAGAAGTGCTATCAACACTTCAAAGAGAGCTTGTTAAACATCAACAGGTGATAGACCAGACGAAGCAAATGGTAACGAACAATATTGCTCGTAACGAACAGCAGCATCAACAAGAATTACAGGCTGAAAAAGACAGACGATTAAAGCGTTTTGAAGACCACATGACAGAAGTCATTCGCAGCTATGTCGTGGCAGCTGTCGGCGATACAATAGATCAAGATCGCCAGGTATCGTTAGTAATTGACCGCCTCAACGCACACAAAGCTGAAATTTATGAGGAAATTCGCCGTGAACAGTGATGTTGGCGGTGCAACGAAGCCGCCTGAACGGCTGGTATTACCTAGTTTTATTCAAACAAAAGACCAGGTGACAGCCCTTATTAGAGAACTACTGGCTTTAGAGGATTTTTTGTACAAAGCACGGGTTCGCCAAAGTGGCAGCAAGATGTCTTTGCCGCCAACGACCAAAGATCTTGATCGATTTGCTACGGCTAACAAGCGCAATATTCTTAACAACACGCATCGATTAGAGCTGGCCAAGTTTTTGCGCAAAATTGCGCAGCGGGCACCAGTGGTAACGGTGTACTATTCTGCCGGGCAGGATAATCGCTTGGTCGAAGGCGTCATAAATTGGTTTCGTACGCAGATTCATGCCCAAACGCTATTTCAGCTGAATGCTCATGCTAAGGTGGGCGGTGGTTGTTTGATTCGCATTAAGCATAAAACATATGATTTTAGCTTGCGCGGCCGTTTTGATAAAGCCATGCCGCAGCTGCATCAAGCTTTAGAGTTTTCATCTACGTCAGCAACGGCTCCTGTGGGGCGTTCAAAGTATTTTTAAGTGTTAAAAAAGCCGCGTATTAAAGGTTCAGAGAGTGTTAACTCAATCTGTAAACCGTATTACGCGGCGTGTTCGTTTAAGGCGACTTCCCGCACGGGTTCTGTACGTTAGTACAGACGTCTTTACCGTGCGGGGTGAACCCCAGCTGGTGTCGCATGATTGCTACACCTCGATTGACACAGATGCAAGAAGGGCGATGATAGCGCCTGCAACCACAACTATTGCTATCGTTGCGAAGGCGTTGTTCTCTTGATGTTTTTCCCATCTAATCAGGAAAAATAGAAGAATCATGAGTACAGCCGCCCCTGCGATTGCTGCGGCCAAAAGAAGGCCTTCAATGCGTTCCGGCATTCTGCTCCTCCGAGTTTTTGAGGGCGGGCAGGATAACTTTCTTGCGATACACAAGCATGATTGCAATTACCGCACTCGAGGCAGCAATGGTTACCCATGAAGGTCTGCCATCGGCGATAATCGCTATGACGTTAAACACTACGGTCCATAACGCCATGAAGCCCACGAAGAAAAGCACTGCCTTTTCGTCCCTGGGTTCGTGCATCGTTTGCTTTTGGCGCAAAAGGAGCACCTCCTATGCTGCTGCTAAAGTGCAGGTTCATCACCTTGACGAACTGATAAACTATATCATAAGCGTTAATAGCAGTCAATAGATAAAACAGGGGTTAAAATAATAAAAACCGCGTATATAGTCTTAGAGAGCAAACGCTCAAATCAATAAAACTATTACACGCGGCATAACCGACCGGGGGCTCCTGCAAGGCACTTTAGGGCGTTCCTAAAGCTCGTCTTGTGATGCTCAGGCAGGAATGCTTCTGGGGTTATCTACGTCTTGATGCGCTTGGTGGGTCGCTCTGGTCTGTATATGATGTAAAAGTCCCAAGCGAACACGGTGAGCGCAAAGGCAAGCAGGCTCGTCATGAAAAGACATACCTCTACTGCTTTGCCATCAAGACCGAAGGAGTTTTGGTTATGCCATGCCAATATGGCATAGAAGGCGTAGATGGCGCTAACAACCACGGTTCTGAGACTTTGTGTCGTGATGACATGATCTTTCGTAGCGCCTCGCTTCAATTTTGAGGGCCAGAAAAGCCGAAGGGCGTTGAGCCACCAGACTGCAGTCATGATCCAAAAGAACCAAATCATTGTTCTTGAACTCCTTGTGAAGGTGCGATCGGTTAAGCTAACAATAACCTAGGTGAAGCTCGTTGTCAACATAGCCTACCTCTGTTATACTGGTTATGTGAAAACGGTTTTTGTAGGAATGTCCGGAGGCGTTGACTCGTCGGTTACAGCCGCTCTCTTGAAAGAGCAAGGCTATAACGTCGTGGGCGTGTACATGAAAAACTGGACTAAAGACATCCCTGGTTTTGAATGCCCCTGGAAGGAAGATTTTCAGGATGCCAAACGTGTGGCAGTACAACTAGGGATAGAATTTAAAGTTTTTGACTTTGAAAACGACTATAAGCAAAAGGTCGTTGACTACATGATCGATGAATACAAAGCTGGCCGTACGCCCAACCCAGATATCATGTGCAACCAAGAGATTAAATTTAAGCTGTTTCTTGAAACGGCGCTTGAAGACGGTGCAGATCTGGTTGCCACTGGCCACTATGCCCGCGTTAAAAACGGTCATTTACTGAGAGCTAAAGATGAAAACAAAGACCAGACGTACTTTTTATATCGCATAAGCGAAGCAGCGCTGCAAAAGACCCTCTTTCCCCTAGGTGATCACACTAAGCCGGAGGTGCGAGAGCTCGCCAAGAAGTTTGGCCTGTCTACGGCTGGCAAAAAAGAAAGCATGGGCATATGTTTTGTGGGCAAGGTCGGTATAAAAGAGTTTTTAAGCCAGTATGTTAAAACCACCCCGGGAGCAATCATCGATCAATCAGGCAAAACGGTAGGTGAGCATGACGGCGCAATATTTTACACAATTGGGCAGCGTCATGGTCTTAACATTGGCGGCGGCTTGCCCTATTACGTGGTAGACAAAGATATGGGTAAAAATGAAGTCTATGTAACGACCGATCTTGATGATAAACGATTGTGGAGCAAAAGCTTGCAGCTGACGAATGTCCACTGGATTAACGGTCGGCCACAAGATACAGCAGTTCAGGTGCGCACGCGTCACCGCGCGCCACTCATCAACGGTACGCTAGATATAGCGTCGCCTACACCAGATATAGCGTACCCTACAGCAGCTACGCTACAGGTAGCGTTATCAGATGAGGTGCGAGCGCTCACCCCTGGACAATCAGCTGTTTTATATCAAGGTGACCGGGTCTTGGGTGGCGGTATTATTCGCTAAAAAAATGTAATAAACCTTACTGCGCTCTCATGTACTGCTTGTTACGATGGTACGGCAAACTAAGTAAAGGAGGTTTTCATGGCATTAAAAGATAAAATTCAGGATGCGGGGGATAACCTAAAAGACAAGGCTCAAGATGCATTTGACGACGGTGATACAGGTATGCAAGAACAAGAAGATCGCGATCTGTTTGAAGGCGATCAAAACGCGGCAATGTAAACTGACTGTCCGTTCCTTGGGTCCAATGAATGCGCCCTTAATACCCCGAGGGCGCATTTGTTTTTTTAAGAAGTCAATTCTGCTATAATCACCTCTGATGAACGCACAAGAAATCCGAAAGGCCTATTTAAGATTTTTTGAAGAGCGAGGCCACAGTGTTATTCCGCGGGCTAAACTGGTGCCCGATAACGATCCGACCACACTGTTTACAGGAAGCGGTATGCAACCGTTACTGCCGTATCTGCTTGGAGAAAAACACCCTGCTGGCACTCGTGTAGTAGACAGTCAGCCTGTTATTCGTGTGCAAGATATTGAAGAGGTCGGCGATAACCGACACGACACATTATTTGAAATGCTGGGCAACTGGAGCTTCGGTGATTACTTTAAAAAAGAGCAAATCCCTTGGTTTTGGGAGTTTATGACGAAAGAAGTGGGGTTAGATCCTGATAAACTTTACGTAACGTTATTTATTGGTGACCAAAAATACCAAGTTTCAAGAGATGTTGAATCGGCAAACATTTGGAAAGATTTGTTTACGAAGGACAATATTCATGCCTTAGAAGCTGATATGGGCACTGAAGCAGAAGCTTCGAAAAGGGGCATGAAGCCAGGAGAAAAGATCTTTTACTATGACGCGAGCAAGAACTGGTGGAGTCGATCAGGTACGCCTGAAGATATGCCCGCGGGTGAACCGGGTGGGCCAACAACCGAAATGTTTTATGAATTCGACTTTGTTGAGCATGACCCACAGTATGGTGAAAATTGTCACCCTAACTGCGATTGTGGCCGATTTGTTGAGGTTGGCAACAGCGTTTTTATGGAATATGTCAAAACCGCAAAAGGTATAGAAAAGCTACCAAAGCAAAATGTGGATTGCGGCTGCGGGCTAGAACGAATTGCAATGGCGGCCATAAATAGTCCGGATGTTTATAAAATAAGTATTCTATGGCCAATCGTAGAAGCTTTAGAGAAGTTAAGTGGCAAAACGTACGAGTCTCATACCAACGCCATGCGCGTGATTGCTGACCATTTGCGGGCGGCAACCTTTTTAGCAGTCGATGATGTCAGGCCAAGCAATAAAGAGCAAGGTTATGTGATGCGCCGATTAGTGCGTAGAGCGATTCGTTTTGCGTTTGAACTAGGGGTTGAACAAAACTTTTTAGAAGACATTGTGCCAGTAATTGCTGAATTGTATCACGACGATTACCCAGAAGTTGCCAAGAAGCGAGAAGAAGTTATTGCCGTGCTCATCAAAGAAGAAAAAGCCTTTCGACAAACCTTGCGTAAGGGCTTGCGTGAGTTCCAAAAGCTTACCGAAGATGGCTTGACGGGCAAAGAAATTTTTACGCTATACGACACCTACGGCTTTCCGGTTGAGTTAAGCGTGGAAGAAGCGTTTAAACAAGACGTAACGGTATCAGATAACTGGCGATCAGAGTTTGATCAATTAATGGAGGAGCAGCGTCAACGGAGTCAAACAGCCGCTAAGGGTACGTTTAAGGGTGGTTTGGGTGGCCAAACCTTACAACACAAAAAATATCACACCGCTACGCATTTAATGTACCAGGCGCTGCGTGATGTATTGGGTGATCATGTGATTCAGCGCGGTAGTAATATTACCGAAGAACGCCTGCGCTTTGATTTTTCTCACCCTGAAAAAGTCACTCGCGAACAATTAGATAAGGTAGAAAAAATAGTGAATGAGCAAATTGCTAAAGATTTGCAAGTGAGTTGGCAGGAATATCCAACCGAAGAAGCAACCGGAAAGCTTGGAGCCTTGGGTCAATTTGGCGATCGCTACGGTGATACGGTTAAAGTTTACAGCATGAAAGATCCGAAGAGTCCGCCCGACGAACGACCATTTAGTTTTGAAATTTGCGGCGGCCCCCATGTTGATCACACTTTGCAGCTATTTGAAGGTAACAAGCGCTTTAAGATCATCAAAGAAGAAGCCAGCTCAGCGGGCATTAGAAGAATCAAAGCCATTTTGCAGTAGCAAAAGAGCTACATTGCCGTGTTATACTTAAAGAAGTTATGCTTGAAAAATTCAAGAACATTAAAGTCCCAAAAAATATTAAAGTTCCACATAACAAAGTGCCCAAGTTTAAGTCAGAGCGTTACGTGGTTGGGTTAGATATCGGAACAGAATTTGTAAAGGCCTTAATAGCAAAAGTTGATGGCAACCAAGCTGAAATAATTGGCGTGGGTCGTGCGCATCAAGCACTGGGTGATATGCAGGCTGGCGCAATTGCCGATATTGCTGCTGTTGTTGCTAATTGTGATAGTGCTCTGGCGCAAGCAGAAGAACAGGCTGGTTTGAGTGCCCGAACGGTAGTGATTGGTATTGCGGGGGAGTTAGTAAAAGGTACGACCACCACCGTGCGTTATAGGCGCAATGATCCAAGTCGTGAACTTACGCTTGAAGAGGTGTCGCGTATTGTGGGCAAAGTGCAAGAACGTGCCGAGCAAAAAGCGCGTGATAATTTGGCATGGGAGCTGGGTGGAAAGCAAGTTGATATTCGACTAGTGAATAGTGCGCTAGTTAGTATCGATATAGATGGCTATAAAGTTACAAATCCGGTGGGTTTTCAAGGACGAGACGTGGTGGTGCAGCTATATACTGCCTTTGCGCCGCTCGTGCATATTGGCGCCCTAGAACGGACTGCTCAAGAGCTTGATTTAGATTTATTAGCCGTGGCGGCCGAGTCATTTGCAGTTGCTCGTTCAGTCATTGGCGATAATACCGGTTCGAACATGAATGCAATTTTAATGGATGTAGGCGGTGGTACTACTGATATTGCTGTCATAAACGACGGCGGTGTGCAAGGAACTAAGATGTTTGGTATTGGTGGCCGAGCATATACGCGTGCGGTTGAGCGTGAGCTAGGTATTGATTTTGAAGAGGCTGAAGCGCTAAAGACGGGATTAACCAAACATGAAACGTCTGGTGATAAAGCGACAGAAGTTAAGGACGCACTGAAAAAGACGCTAAAAGTTTGGACTCATGGCGTTGAACTTGCACTCAGCGAATTTGACCAACTCGATCATTTACCGCAACGTGTTCTGCTATGCGGAGGAGGGTCATCATTAGCCATGATTCCAGCACAACTTCGCAATACTAAATGGTATAAAGATTTACCATTCACGAAACAGCCGGTTATTCAACATATACAGCCTGATCAAGTCGTTGGCATCACTGATAAAACTGGCAAAATAACTGATCATACGTTTATTACGGCGCTAGGATTAGTGCGCGTAGGAATAGACACGCTTGAGCAACAAAATAATAGCAGCACTGGCTCGATACGGGCTAAAATAGATAGAATGCTAAAGGTATAATAGAGGATTATGACAGCACAAAAAGACACCATTTATATAGATGTTGACGATGAAATTACAGCTATCGTAGATAAAGTGAATGATAGCTCATCAAAAATTATAGCCATGGTATTGCCAAAGCGCGCAACCGTGCTGCAGAGCATCGTCAACATGAAGCTATTAAAACGAACGGCCGACGAGGCCGGTAAGCGTGTAGTCTTGATAACATCAGAGGCCGGTTTACTTCCTTTAGCGGGTGCGGTCGGGTTGTATGTAGCCAAAAACCTACAATCAAAGCCAGAAATTCCTGCTGCACCGGATGGTCCTGCAGGTGCTGATGATGTACTCGAAGCCGAAGAGCCAGCCGAAGAACCGGTGCTTGATAAGGACGCTCCGGTGGGCAAACTGGCAGATCCAGAAAAAATGACCGACGATGAATTATTTGAGCCCGCCTCAACCTCTGCCGGAGCGGTTGCTGCAAAAAAGGTTTCAAACAAGAAAATCAAACCTGTTAAGCCAAAAAAAGACGGTAAAAATAAAATACCGAACTTTGATAGATTTAGAAAAAAGGTGTTTTTAGGAGTAGCTGGCTTTTTTGTTTTATTAGCCCTACTGTATGGCGCATTCTTTGTGTTGCCGAAAGCAACCATTGCTATTCAAACTGAAACCACTGGTGTTAATCAGGCCATTGATTTCGTAGCTTCTCCTGAAGCCCAAGAGGCCAATATTGATGGGGGCATAGTGCCGGCACAAATTGTAGAAAGTGAAAAATCAGAAACCCAAAGTGTCGCTGCTACTGGTCAAAAAGATCTTGGTACCAAAGCAACCGGTAGCGTGACACTGTCGATTCCGTGTAGTGCTGTGAGCGGTTCACCGCCAACCATACCGGCCGGTACCGGCGTTAGTACCGGTGATTTGACCTTCATCACGCAAAGTAATACCAGCTTAACGACGCCAAGCTTTAGTGGTGGCTGTAAATTTACCGGCTCTACCAACGTAGCGGCACAGCACAACGGTGACCAATATAATGTTAGTTCAGGACGTACCTTTTCGGTTTCTGGCTATTCTTCGGTAACTGGCACAAACGGCAGCGGCTTTAGTGGCGGTAGCAGCAAGATTGCCAAAGTGGTGAGTCAACAAGACATTGATAACGCCAAGCAAAAGTTAACGGATGTAGCACAAAGTGTTAAAGCGGATCTTCAGAAAGAGCTAGAAGAAGATCAATACTATGCCATTCTTGATACATTCGTGACAAAGAGTGAAGACATAACTCCTTCCACACAAGTGGGTGAAGAAGCCAATGAAGTAACGATAACGGCCAAGCGTGTATATGCAATGACCGGCGTGAAGCGGGATGATCTGAAGGCTTTAATTGAGGACAGTGTTAAGGATGAGACAGAGAGCCGCAGCCTGCGCGTCCAAGATGATGGCATTGATAAAGCGACATTCCGTCTTGGTGATCGCAAAGATGATGGCACGGCCAATATAACCATCGAGGTTCAGGTAGCGCTCGGACCTAACATAGATGAAGAGCAGCTCAAAAAAGACATTGTTGGCAAGAAAAAAGGCGATGTAGAAAATAAAATAAAATCATTTGATGGTGTAGAATCAGTTGATGTGCGGTATAGTCCCTTCTGGGTGAGTATGGCACCGCGAGACACGGACAAAATACATTTAGAATTTAAAGAGGCGGATGATTAGTGAGCGCAACCATTCTCGCACTGGATATTGGTGAACGTAGGGTGGGTGTGGCTAGAGCGGGTGTAATTGCGCGATTGCCAGAACCGCTTGTAACTCTGCCAAACGATGAAGATTTTTCTGGTCACTTACAACAGCTTATTGATGAGCACGATGTGAGCGAAGTTGTAGTAGGCCTACCACGAGGCATGAATGGGCAAACTACCCAGCAAACTCGCTATGTTAAGGATTTTGTTAAAAATCTGAAACTAACGGTAAAGGTGCATTTCCAAGACGAGGCAGTGACGTCTATTGAGGCGGTCAACCGTTTGCAGAATGGAAACGAAGCATATCAAAAAGAAGATATTGACGCACTGGCTGCAACCATTGTTTTAGAAGATTTCTTAAATCAAAGGAGTAATCATGGCGTTAGCACGTAATAAAAAAGCACGCCTTATAAAAACGGCGATACTTCTCGTTTCGCTGCTTGTTGTCTTTGGCATTGCGGGCATTATTTTAGTTCGACATTACTACGAAGCAAACTTGAAGCCAGTAAGTATGACAGAGCAGATTATAGAAGTTGATATTCCGGTTGGAGCATCATTAAGTGAGGTGGGTACCTTACTTGAAGATAAAAAGCTTATTCGAAACAAGCGAGTGTTTGAACAGTACGTGCGGAATAATGGAGCAAGTACTGATATTAAGGCAGGGACGTATGAATTAAGTCCAAGCTACAGTGTGCCGGAGATTGTTTCGATTCTTACCCAAGGGAAGATCGTCAACAAGTTAATTACAATAGTACCCGGCTCGCGTCTTGATCAAGTCAAAAAGACTTTTAGAAACGCAGGCTACTCTGACGAAGAAATTGATGCAGCGCTCGATCCGGGTAATTACTCAAATCATCCTGCCCTTGTTGATAAAGCGACTAATGCCTCACTAGAGGGCTATCTTTATCCTGAGTCATTCCACCGCACTAGCGAGACCACTGCCGAACAAATAGTTACGCAATCGTTAAATGAAATGCAAGCCCGCTTAACGCCTGAATTACGCGAGGCGTTTTCGCGTCATGGCTTAAGTGTCCATAAAGCTATAACGCTGGCGTCGGTGGTAGAGAAAGAAGTGCCATCTATTGAAGATCGTAATCAGGTGGCGCAAGTATTTCTGAAACGACTTTCCATTGGTATGAAACTTCAGTCAGACGCGACTTCAAGCTACGGTGCAGTTTTAGACGGCAAAGCGCAAGGCATGGGCTATAGCGAGTTATTAGCGTATCCATCAGCCTACAATACGTACCAAAATGCTGGTTTGCCACCCGGTCCCATCAGTAACGTTACAGAGAGCTCACTACGGGCAGTAGCGTATCCTACCAATACCGATTGGCTTTTCTTTGTGTCAGGCGATGACGGCAAGACATATTTTTCTCGTACAGTGGAAGAACACGAGGCACTAACCAAACAACACTGTACAAAATTATGCGGAAATTAGCATATTACAGGGGTCAACAGGGGTAGTAAGGGGTTGTTATGGAACAAGGGTAATGGTAAAATTTCTTACAGTAACGTATTGCCTCGGTAAGTCTACAGAGGTACATAAGTTACCCTTTTGGCAGTAGATAATAACATAACCAGTTCAAGTAGTCGATGCTTGAGAAGATGTCATTAACCCCTGTCAAAAGCGGGAATTGTCCCGGGAGAATTATATTAGTACAACAAGCAATTCACTTAATGAGCGCATAGGCAGTAAGTTAAGTGACATACAATCAGATGTAAGAGCTCAGGCATGGTATAAGCGGTTGCTTAATAAGCGCAACCGACGACGCACCATTCGCTATAGTTTGCTATTTGCGAATCTAACAATGCTATTGGTAGTGGCTGGCTTTGTGTTGCAAAAACCCAAGACAAGCGGCACTAATATTTCAAACGCTATTCTTGCTACCAAAGAAGAATCAATCGCTAATCCACTCGATACCTTATCTTCGGCCGACATAGCGGTCAATGTAGCACGGGCAGCAAATTTGCCAGAACAGGTAGCGGTAACCAACCTGGCTGACACCGTAAACGCGCAGTTAACGGTAACGCCATCTGATGATATTGTAGTGGCGCAACCCCAAATCATTGCAACCGGCTTGAAATCGCGCCATGATATTCAGACCTACGTGGTGCAACAGGGTGATACGGTTTCTAGTATTGCTGCTAAATTTGGCGTGACCTCTGATACCATTCGATGGAGTAATAATTTGAATGGAGATATCGTCCGCCCCGGTATTCAATTAACCATTTCACCAGTTAACGGTATTGTTCATACCGTTCAGCGCGGAGATACGATTGATCTATTAGTGGCTCGTTATGGTGTTAACCGTGATCAGTTTATCGCGTTCAACGATCTTGAAGATGGGCATTTGCCTGTCGGAGAGCGGATTGTAATGCCTGATGGCCGTCCTCCGGTTGCGACCAACCGAGCTAGTGCCTTGCTTCCAACTTCTGCCGCAGGCTTTACTGCCCGATACGGCTATAATGGCTATGATTATGGCTACTGTACCTGGCACGCTGCTAACCGTCGAGCACAAGCAGGCCGGCCTATTCCGGCAAACTTAGGGCATGCTCGCACCTGGTATTCGCGTGCGGCCGCTGCCGGTATGGCAGTTGGTAATGTGCCAAAAGCTGGGGCTGTACTGTGGCATGCTAACTTAGGCGGTCTTGGTCATGTGGCCTACGTAGAAGCTGAAAACGCGGATGGATCAATTTTAGTCTCTGATATGAACTACCCAAGCTGGGGTCGTGTAACAACGCGAACCGTATCACCAAGTGAATTTGGCGCCTATCGATTCATCTACTAGATAATTGTGATAAATACTACAAAATGTTATACTAGTCTCTCAATAGGTTTGAGTTGTTATGTTTGTAGATAAGGTTAAGGTTATTGTTAAAGCAGGTGATGGCGGTAAGGGTATCGTTAGTTTTCGCCATGAAAAATACGTGGAACGCGGCGGTCCAGACGGCGGTGATGGCGGTAACGGCGGCGACGTAGTAGTGGTTGCGAGCCGAAACCAAGACACATTGGCGGCTTTTCGATATCAAAAAAAGTTGCAAGCTAAGAATGGTGAAAGTGGCGGCAAACGCCGGAAGCATGGCAAAAACGGCCGTGATTTAGAAGTTCACGTTCCGGTTGGCACCGTCATTAGTACTGAAGCCAATGAGATAATTGCAGACCTGACGTCAGATGATCAAAGAGCTGTTATCGCAAAAGGCGGCAAGGGCGGCTTTGGAAACGCACATTTCGTTAGCTCAACCCGCCAAGTTCCCAGAGTGGCAGAAAAAGGTGAGCCGGGTGAAGCTTGTGAGCTAATGTTTGAACTCAAGATGATCGCCGATGTAGGCCTGGTTGGTCTGCCAAATGCTGGTAAGTCAACATTCCTAGCGACCGTAAGCAACGCCCACCCAGAGATTGCTAATTATCCTTTTACGACGTTGACTCCTAATCTTGGTGTTGTTGATGTTGAGAATACGAGTTTATTGGTAGCCGATATCCCTGGTCTCATAGAAGGCGCTAGCGAGGGTAGAGGCCTCGGGGACGAGTTCTTGCGTCATGTTGAGCGTACCAGCGTATTGATCCATCTTATTGATGCATATAACGACGATGTAGCCACTGCCTACAAAACCATTCAAACAGAACTAAAAAATTATCAAGTTGATTTAAGTAAGCGTCCGCAAGTGGTGGTTTTAACAAAGATAGAAGGGCTCGATAAAGAAATTATTGATGATTTAACCGGTATCTTAAAAAAAGTAGTACCCAAAAAAACTAACGTGTTTGCCATTTCCGCTAAAAGTGGTCATGGCGTAAAAGAACTGCTTAGCTATGTCGCCAAGTTAGTCAAAACTAGTCGCACAAAAGCCGCGCAAGAAAAAGCCAAAGAACTGCCGGTGTTAACCTTTGAAGAGCCAGAAGATCGTTGGCATATTGCAAAAACGGATGATGGCTTTATTGTGACCGGCAAAAAACTTGAGTCATTTGCACGTCGGACCGACTTTAATGATTACTATGCTACGCAGCGCATGCGTGACATCTTGCAAAAAACAGGGATTCTTAACGAACTTATGAAGAAAGACATTGAAGCAGGACAGCCAATCATTATTGGTCAGCCAGAAATTGGCCGTCTAGAATACTAAATACACCTTTAATGTCGATGTAGTAAAGAGCGGTGTTTGCGCTGAGGATTAAGATGTTTCTCCGATACGTAAATACCCAGCAGGATCATGCCTCCACCCACTAGGGCGATTAAGGAGAGCTTTTCATTAAGCACCATTACGGATATGGTGATAGACAGAAATATACCTAGATAAGCCAGTCCACCATTAATAGCGGCACCAATATTTCTATAACTTGTGATAGTTAATAAGCGGTCAACGACTCCTACGCCAATACCAGAGTAAATTGCGCCAATAACTACAGGCATGGTTATATTTGCGTTAAAGAATCCACGAGTAGAGTTGTTTATTGCCAAACTGGTTGCAAAACTTAAAGCTGCTATTACTGATGCTTGTATAAAAATAGTTGAAATAAGTGGTAACTTTTTGCGTGATTCGCCTGCTTTTCTGGCATATATGATACCTAAAGGAAAAGCTACCGCATTTATTAGAATCATAATAGTCGCAACAGGATAAAAACCAAATGTGGTATTGCCTTTAGCGATGAGCGGCCCGGTTACTACGAGCAACGCACCAAAGGCAGCAATAGAAAAGCCGGCAAGGTGCTTCATTTTTACGCGATCTTTCGTCAGGCGTAATGTCAACACCACTAACATAATAGGATTTAAAAGAGTCAAAAGGGTTACATACGTAGCTTGGGATAGCTGAATTGCGATTACGTAACAGATAGTTGCAACAAATAAAGCTATGCCAGAAAATAGAGAATAACGAACATTTTTCAGATTTAATTTATGGCTGTATCGAATAAAAAACGGCAAACAAACGATGGCCGCCAAGCAATAGCGTAAAAAGTTAAAGTAGATAGCATCAACGCTATACGTAGTGTGTCTAATAACGGTAGCATTGGCAGAGCCAATTACGCATGCTATTAAACCGTAGATAAAATATTTTTGTTTATTTTTTTTCATTTTTCTCGTACCACTCTATCTTACCATTACCCACCGTAGACTAACAGTAAGATTGTCTGATGTACGTTAATGACCATAGCGCCAGCGCTTTCAACCAGCGTGAACGATATAACTTACAGTCTCTCAATTAGCGTTAATATCGGACCCATTACTCAACTAATAAATACTGATTGATGATGTGCCCGTGGCGAGCACTGAATATTCAATTGGTCAGGATGATGGTAAAATTGCCTTGATCGGGAAACGCCTGGTTGAACCTCAACAAAAACCTTTAGGGTAAGGAGAACAATGACACAGCAAACTGCATCTTCCAGCAATGTCTGGAGGTTTACGCTTAGCCTGGGTCTGGTGATGATCGTTGTTTCGGTGATCGCCCTCATTGTCATGTACGTGACACGTGGCTCCAGCCACAGCAGTACCAGCGCACAAATCATGGATGTGCTATTTGTAGCCTATACCTTGATTGTTGGCGCAGGTATGGCTGGAGCAAGTATGTTTGGCATGGCGCGGAGCAAGAGAGCTCTCAGCTCATAAGCCCGGCAGACAGCAATTTGCATTGAGTCGAGCATATTGACTATTAGTTGAAAAAGTGCTATAATGTAATATGATAGGCAAAGTATGTCTGTTGTACCTGTAACAAGGTAGCACCCCTGAAAAGGAGTCACCATGGCACGTCGTTTTCGCATTGTGGGAGGGCGAACGCCTCAGAGCCTCAATACGCAGATTGAAAAGCTTCAGGCAGACAATCCGCGCGACTTTCATGTCGGTGATGTTGCGGTTACCTGGGAGCAGGCTGCGAAGCTGAGCCCCACTCAGTCGGAGCCACTGTTCGCCGTGACCTGTTCGTGGGAGGACGGCAATATCCCTTGGCAGGAATAACCAGTCGGTTATTCCATTACACCTTTATTAGGGGGTAAAACTATGGTTAAACCTGAAAAGTCAAAGCGGCTTTCTTGGGGCTTAATGGTTAGCGCTTTTCTTGGTGCTTTTGGGCTTGTCTCACTTTCTTTAGGGGTTATACTCCAGGTTGTAGTGCTGGTTATAAGAGTGCTGGATGTTCAGGCTCCAGGGGAGATGTCAGGACGCATGTATGGAATAGTTTTGACTTGTTCCGGTTTTGCTTTTCTAATAGCTTCTATGGTGACCTTTTGGTTGTTCTATCAGAAGAGAAGCAATAGCGAATAGCCACGTTTGACTCTACCCGGAGGTAAAAGTTATCGCGAGATAACGAGTGTTTGCTGTAAGCGAGGGCTTCACGTAAACGCGAGGGGATGCTTTGGGTTTTACCCGACGCTAGAGAGCAAGGTCTTGGTGAACTCATAAACCAAGAATAAGGCTCAACGGAGGCGGTACGTCGTAGCTTTTGGCATTAGCCATCTTCAAAGCTCCGTACCACTCCCGATTACTGTCAACAAAGTTGTCGCTAGCTCCGCACCAGCTAGCTAATCCTTGCAAAGCCAGGATTTTGCTAAGCTTTTTAGTACCTAGCACAATTTTCTGTCAAAATACTCACTAAACGTATTTTATATACGGTTCATTCCGTTTTATGACAGAGAAATTGCAACTAGATATCTAAATGCGAAACTAGCCGTATAGTTGTTCTGACGAGCTGTAACGGCAGCGAAACAGTGATACACTAAAAACACCCATGACCCCACATATGAGCTCTGCACTTAACCGACAGACGCAACTTCTCTGCAAGAAATTGCCTGAGGCGTACACAGGGTACAATAAAGGAATTTCGCAGCAGAAAATTGTGTATGGCATCAAGCGTTTTTACCAAAGCCGGACTTTGTTTGGTTTCAAGAAAGGCGCTGCATAGCTCATGCAGACATTCTTTTTCTATGATCTGGAGACCAGCGGTTTCAACCCGCGCGAGCAGCGCATTATGCAATTTGCCGGGCAGAGAACCGACCTTAACCTGAAAACTATCGGTAAATCGTACGATTGTATGTTGGCGCTTAATCCTGATGTTTTACCTGACCCTGATGCGGTGATGGTAACCGGCATCACACCGCAGAAAACGCAAGAAGAAGGCATAACTGAAGCCGAATTTCTAACGCTTTTTCATAAAGAAATAGCCACGCCCGGTACCATTTTTGTGGGTTATAACACGATTCGGTTTGATGACGAATTTATGCGCTTTCTGCATTATCGCAATTTTTATGATCCGTACGAGTGGCACTGGCAGAACGGCAAAAGTCGATGGGACTTGTTAGATGTGGTGCGTATGACCCGTGCGCTAAGGCCTGAAGGCATTAAATGGCCGGTTGACAGTGATGGCCGACCAACCAATCGCCTAGAGTTGATTACCGGCTTAAACGGGCTTGACCATCAAAAGGCACACGACGCCCTGAATGATGTCTTGGCAACTATTGCGGTCGCTAAGCTTATTAGGCAAAAGCAGCAAAAGCTGTTTGATTACCTGCTAACTATGCGAGATAAGAAAAAAGTTGAAGAACTCGTTTCGAGCAATCAGCCCTTTGTCTATGCAAGCGGCAAGTACTCATCAGAGACCGAAAAGACTACAGTAGTGGTACGAATTGCCGATAATCCAAAAAGTGGTGCGTTAGTATACGATTTGCGCCATGATCCCGAAGCATGGCTTGCGATGTCGCCAGAAAAACTGGCCGATGCTTGGAGGTGGAAGAAGGACAGTACCGAACCTCGGTTACCTATAAAAACGCTGCAATACAATCGTTGTCCAGCCGTTGCGCCCGTAGGAGTCTTAGATGATGATAGCAAGGCGCGACTCAAGATTGATATTGATACCATAGACAAGAATCGCAAAAAAGTATTGGCCGCTTCGCAATTTACCCAAAATGTCTTGAAAGCGCTTGATATATTGAATCGACGGCAGCAAATGGCATTGTTAACTGACGAGCAGCTGGTAGATACGCAGCTATACGACGCGTTTTTTGATAACAGCGACAAGCCGCTTATGAAGACAGTCCGTGAAGCGGATGCGAAGGTGCTTGATGGCTTGAAGGTGCAGTTTAAAGATAAACGTTTGAATGGAATGCTGCCACTGTATAAAGCTCGTAATTTTCCATCCACCCTATCTGAGGAAGAGCGTGAAAAATGGCAACAATACTGTCATGCTCGCTTACTTGACGGTGGCGATAAAAGCCGGGCGTTTCGTTACTTTAAGCGTTTGGGTGAGTTAGCTGAAAACAGGCAACTTACTCAAAATCAACGATATTTACTAGAAGAGCTGCAGCTATACGGCCAAAGTATTTTGCCGGAACAATCCTAAGCGGTGGTGTGGCGTATTTTGTGAAGAAAATACCACAAAGCAGCTAATGCTCCGAATAAGAACCACGCAAATGTAATTTGAATTTGAGTGCCAGGAATCTGGCCCAAAACAATGAACTCTAGCATAAAACCGCTCCTCTTTAATGAGTAATTTAATGCTAAATTGCTAATATGTCAATAATATTGTAAAGAGCTTATGTTTTGTTTGCGCGGCGAGTAATTCGTCTAACCAGAGCGTTAATTTTGGTTATCCGTTGACGGTTGCCAATCAGTAGCCCAAAACCAAAAAAAGCAATGATGCTGGCGAAGCCACGACCAAGGTTACCGTCAGCCGCACCAAGCGTTAAACCAGCAGTAACGAGTAATGCGATGGCCGCAATATCATATACGAGTACCAAAATGGGATGATCGCGAAAGATAGTTTTTACAAATGAACTGCCGGTATCTTTCACGCGTAAGAGCAATCGTTTTGCCCATTCATGATTTGTCGCCAATAGTCCGAGGCCGGCAAGAAATAATGGAATGCCGCCCACTCCCGGTAACCATCCAAATAATATTGAGGCGATAATAAGTAGTACACCAAGAATATCTACTGCAATTTTCTTTGGTAGCGGCACTTCTTTTTTGAGTGTCTTATTAACAGTATCTCGCTTAGACATGTAGTTAGTGTAGCAAACCCATGCCGAGTATGTAATTTATCGGTAGCGAAGCGGTTGCGATATAATAAAGATAATGGCCGAAAACTTAGAAAGTTTTAAGAATATCGACCCGCAAGGCGTCGGCGTAGCTTTATCTATTAATGGGCACACAAGGGCGATGGACAAGTTTTTTGGAAAGCTGCCCCCTAGCTACGGTGTGCCGATGCCACCAGACTCGCTGCACGTGACAATCTTGTCAGCCGAAGAAACCGTCATTCCGATCGAGAGCGAGCGTGAGCTGCTACTGCTTCGTAATGCGGAGCGAGAGATTCATCGCCGTTTGGCTCGGTTGCCACTCCAGGCAATGGTGATGCGGCCGGCCGGTGAAGAGCTTGAGAAGTTTGGCAGATTTCTCGCCATACCCGTACATTCTTTGCCCTATATGGAGTCATTACGGCAAGATCTTATAGAGGTATGCGAAGAGGAGATAGGAGTTACGGTTAATCAAGAAATTAACTGGCATATGTCAGTTGTGCGGCAGAACAGAAATCGGGTCAGGGCTCGTAATAATACACCGCCGTTTCCGGGTGCACTGCACGTTAATGGCTTCGATCTTCAGCGGCGTGTTTATGGTAGTGATCGTCAAGGCAAGCCTAAGCAAGCTTATATCAATCACCCGCAGCAATCTCATTTACGACGTGCGATCTAGAAAAAATCTTGAATTCCGCGTATAATAGTCTGATTATATGAAAGATGTCATCGCGGTTAAGGGAGCGCGTGAGCACAATCTTAAAGATATATCTTTAGAGATTCCTCGCGACAAGCTAGTGGTCATAACGGGCTTAAGTGGCTCTGGTAAATCGTCATTAGCGTTTGATACTATTTACGCTGAAGGCCAACGTCGCTATGTTGAAAGTCTTTCAAGCTACGCGCGGCAGTTTTTGGGTTTAATGGAGAAACCGGATGTTGATCAAATTGACGGTCTTTCGCCGGCAATCAGTATTGATCAAAAATCAACCAGCCGTAACCCGCGTTCAACGGTTGCTACTGTGACCGAAATTTATGATTATTTGCGGCTTTTATTTGCGCGCGTAGGTACACCGCACTGTCCAGTTTGCGGTAAACCGGTAACGCGTCAAACAACCCAGGCAATTGTGGACACTATTATTCGTAACAACAAAGACGCAAGACTTATTATTCTTGCTCCGGTTGTGATAGACAAAAAGGGTGCTTTTGAGCATGTTCCCGAACAGTACCAGCGTGCCGGCTTTGCTCGCGTCCGTGTCGACGGTGTAATCTATGCATTAGACGAATTTCCTGAGCTCGATAAAGCTAAAAAACACACAATCGAAATCGTGGCCGATCGTCTTACAAATAATAAAGATAATGAAGGACGACTAAGCCAGTCGGTTGAACAGGCGCTGGATATTGCGGACGGTAAGGTTGCGGTTTTAAATGCTGATTCAAACGAAGAGTCTATCCATACGCTTATGTACGCGTGTGTTGATCATCCCGATGTGTTGATTCCGGAGCTTGAGCCACGCACGTTTAGTTTTAATAGTCCGCACGGAGCATGCCCGGTTTGTACGGGACTTGGCTCTCGTTTAGAAGTTGACCCTGATTTAGTGATTCCAAACGGACGCCTAACACTTGCCGAAGGAGCTATCAGACCATTTAACCGCGTTAATACCGATGCTTGGTACATGAAGAAGCTGCAAGCGGTTGGCGATGCCTATGGTTTTAGTATTCATGAGCAAACCAGCGAAATTTCCGAGGCCAATATGGAGCGAATTTTGTACGGAACCGGCAGTCAAACGTATCGAATATCACTGGGGATTGGACGTTCATACCAGACTACCTATGAAGGTGTTATTCCTAATCTTGAGCGCCGTCACAAAGAAACCGAGAGTGATTTTATTCGTCGTGACATTGAACGGTTCATGCAGGAACGGCCATGCCATGCCTGTCACGGTAAACGTTTAAAACCTGAAGTGCTGGCGGTAAAAGTTGATGGCAAATCGATTATGGATATATGTGAATTGTCGATTGATGATGCCGCCAGCTATTTCAATAACTTGACCCTTAGCACCACCGAGCTTCATATTGCTGAACAAATTTTAAAAGAAATCTGTGCTCGCTTATCATTTTTACAAGACGTTGGATTAAATTATTTGTCGCTTCTTAGAAGCGCAACTACGCTGAGCGGCGGCGAGGCGCAGCGTATTCGGCTGGCTACACAGATTGGTTCTGGCTTAATGGGTGTACTATACGTGCTTGACGAGCCATCTATTGGTCTGCATCAACGAGATAATGATCGGCTCATTAGAACCCTGAAACACTTACGTGACCTTGGTAATACTGTCATTGTAGTTGAGCACGATGAAGATACGATTCGTACTGCTGATTATTTGGTAGACATTGGTCCAGGAGCTGGTATTCATGGCGGGCGAATAGTTGCTCATGGTACACCAGGGCAAGTGTCTAAAAACAGCAAGAGTATTACCGGTCAGTATCTGCAAGGTAGTAAGCAAATTGCCGTGCCAAAAAGACGACGCGAGGGCAATGGTAAGTTTTTAAGTGTAAAAGGCGCACGCGAGAACAACCTAAAAAGCATAGATGTTGATATACCGCTCGGTAAGTTAGTGGTTGTAAGCGGAGTGTCTGGTTCTGGTAAATCTACTCTCATTAATGACATTTTAGCTAAAGAGCTGTCTGCGCGATTGCACCGAGCTAATGCGGTGCCGGGCAAGCACGATGATATTGAAGGCATTAAGCAGCTTGATAAAGCCATCATTATAGACCAGTCACCAATTGGTCGAACGCCAAGGTCAAATCCGGCAACTTATACTGGTGTCTTTACACCGATACGAGAACTGTTCGCAAGCGTACCTGAAGCCAAACTGCGAGGGTATAGCCCCGGGCGTTTTAGCTTTAACGTTAAGGGCGGACGTTGCGAAAACTGTGCTGGCGACGGCATCATTAAGATAGAAATGCACTTTTTGCCTGATGTTTATGTGCCATGCGAAGTTTGCAAGGGTAAACGCTATAACCGTGAGGCTCTTGAGATCCATTACAAGGGTAAGACCATCAGTGATGTACTTGAAATGACCTGCGAAACTGCGCTGGAGTTTTTTGAAAATATTCCAAGCATTGCCCGCAAGCTGCAAACCTTAGTTGATGTTGGTCTCGGCTACATAACTTTAGGTCAGCCGGCTACAACCTTGAGTGGTGGCGAGGCACAGCGTATCAAATTAGCCAGTGAGTTATCACGTCGCCCAACTGGACGCACCTTGTACATTCTTGATGAGCCGACAACCGGTCTGCATATGGCTGACGTTGATAAGCTGCTCAACGTGTTGCACGCTCTCGTTGATGCTGGCAATAGTATGATTGTGATTGAGCACAACCTAGATGTTATAAAATCAGCCGATCACATTATCGATATGGGGCCCGATGGCGGACAGAACGGCGGCATGATTATTGCTGAAGGTACGCCAGAAATTGTATCAAAAGCTACTAACTCTTACACCGGTCAGTTCTTGAAGCGTTTATTGTAGTATCTGCTTTTGTTTAGCTCGGCTACAGATGGTACTATGACGAATATGACTGATTTTGTTATTAACCCTTCTTGTTCAATGGAGTTACAACCGTATACTAAAGAAGGTTTTTTTAATGAGGTAGCGTTTGATGCTGAGTCCTGCAAGGAGTTGTTAAGGTCATTTGGTGTTGAACATAGTGATGTCCCGATTGATGTACAGCTAACGGTCGCAGACGGAAGGGTAGCGGGACACACAATCGGCACTTTTACAGGTACTGATGTTACCCATATTGAAGTTGCCATAGGCATAATTAATAATCCTAATGCTAGGTTTCGTAGCAAGGGGCGTGCAGCGAGGGTATTGTCCGATTGTCACACGACGGCAGTACATGAATTTTCTCACGTGGCTGATATGCTGAACACTCCCAGGTATCTCCAGGAACGTGCTCGGCATGCCCGGGCTCGTTATGGGGCTTTGAGCGGTGGAGTGCTGTTAGGTATAGGATCCGTACTAACTTCAGCCGTAAAAGAGTCGAGGAATAATTACCAAGATGAGCGAAACAAAAGATTACTTAAGAATATCGGGCTAAAAGGTGCAATTGGAGCGCTGGCGACGGCTCTTTCGATCGGCATCATTCATAGAAAAAGTTATACCGAATCACCAACTGAAAAACGCGCATACCAAAGAGAGGGCCAAAGTCATCAATATCCAACAATTGTAGAGGTGCTTTAGTCGATTTTTTTATTTAAAAAGATATTACGCAAGCCTAATTTAAAGCGTTCAGCGATTTTTTGGCGGGTACTTTTTTCTTTCAAAAGGTGATGAAGTGCCGGGCCAAACGTTAATAGGGTAACGAGTAAAAAGACCGGGATAACAAACAGCTCGATAATGTGCGGATCAATTATGGCGCCGGCAAAATAACCTAAAAGTGTAACACCTACGCCCCAGATCAGTGCGCCCATCACATTATAGAGCATAAAACGCTGACGAGGCATCTTGCCTATGCCCGCAACCATTGGCGCAAAGGTGCGTACAACTGGTACAAAACGTGCCAAGATAATGGTTTTGCCGCCGTGGTCGTTATAAAACTTCTCTGCCCGTTCAATGTGCTTTTTTTGAAAAAAGATACCATCTTCTTTTCTAAAAATGCGCGGACCGGTACGGCGGCCAATGCTATAACCAACATTATCGCCAATGATTGCGGCCGCTACAATAACGGTAATTAGCCAGTAAATATTAAGATGTCCTTGCGCTGCGAAGAAGCCTGAAATAAACAACAATGTATCGCCCGGTAGAAAAAAGCCAATCAGCAAACCTGATTCAGCAAAAACAATTGCGCCAACCCCTAAAATGCCAAATGTTTGTAAAATCTTTTCTATATTGAACACTGCTGTGTATTATATCAAACATTAAGACCATATTTTTGCTATAATAGTAAGACATAAGCTGACACGGAGGAAGAATAATGGCAACTGGTGATATTACATTAGCGCTTGAAAAAAGAGAAGTTACAGGTAAGCAAGTTCGTGCACTGCGGAGAAGCGGCATTACCCCAGCGGTTATACATAATCATGGTAAAGAATCGATTATTGTTAACGCGCCAAGCATTGAGATTACTAAAGTTTATCAAGCAGCTGGTAAGCACAGTCCGGTCGACTTGACTGTCGGCTCAGAAAAGTACCTTGCCATTATTAAAGAGGTAGATCTTGATCCGCGCAAAAATACGCTTAGGCATGTAGTATTTAACGCGGTTCGTCAAAATGAGAAAGTACAAACCGAGGTACCGATTCGTCTTGAAGGTGACAGTGCTGCTGAAAAAGCCGGCCTTATGTTGTTGCCGCAGCTAGAGCAGGTTGAAGTTGAGGCAGTACCGCGCTCATTGCCTGACGAGCTTATAATTAGCATTGATCAGTTGACAGAAATAGGCGACAAACTGACAGTTGGCGATTTAACTGCACCAGACGGCGTAACAATTTTAACCGATGCTGAACATCCTATCGTGTCAGTTATTGAAACACCAGCACAACAGTCTGAAGAGGCAGAAGCTGAAGAACAGGCTGAAGAGGGCGAGGCCGGCGAAAAGGGCGCCGCTGAATCAACCGAAGCTGACGCCTCATAAACAGTACGGTTAGTTGCTTTAATAACTATACTGCAATTAATACTTAACGTGTTAACTATTAACATGTTAAGTATCATAGTTATGTTTCTATAAAGCCGCCTGATTGACGGTTCCATAGCTCAGCATATTTACCGTCCTTTCGGATTAGTTCTCGGTGCGAACCTTGTTCGATAATTTTACCGTTATGCAGTACAATTATGCGATCCATTTTTTGAACGGTGCTTAAACGGTGAGCGATTACTATTGCGGTGCGATCCTTCATAAGCGTCCAAAGTGCGTCTTGAATTAGTGCCTCACTCTCAGAATCGAGCGCACTGGTGGCCTCGTCAAGTACTAAAATCGGCGCGTTTTTTATCATCGCCCGGGCAATGGCAATCCGTTGACGCTGTCCGCCAGACAGTTTAACGCCGCGTTCACCCACTAATGTATCGTAGCCACTTGGTAAGTCTTTAATGAAGTCATGGGCATGAGCCATTTTAGCGACAGCTTCAATCTCTCGTCGCGTAGCATTCAGGTTGCCATATGCAATGTTTTCACGTAATGTGCGATGAAATAAAAGCGGTTCTTGTGGTACGTAAGAAATAACAGATCGCAAATCATTTTGTGTTATTTTTGCAATATTCTGGTTGTCGATGGCTATTTCGCCGCTTTCGATATCTGAAAAGCGTAATAAAATTTTAGTGAGCGAGGTTTTGCCGGAACCCGAGTGACCTACTAATCCGACTTTTTCACCAGGTTTAATTGTTAAGTTCAATTTATTAAATAGCAGTTCATTAGCGTCTTTGTGCCGAAACACAACATTTTTGAAAACTATCTTACCTCTGGATATGTGTAGCGTTTCGGGCTCTAGCGGATCTTTTATTTCTGGAGCCATGGCTAGTTTGTGTACCATATCACTGGCATCGCCAATTGCTCGATTATAATTTCTGAGCGAGCTATTACTAAAATTAAATAACTGACTAATGATATTGGCGGTGTAGTTCAAGATTAAAAAGACGAGAGCTACATTAGCGTTAAATATCACTACGCTAAACGTTGCAATTACAAAAGATGCGATATTAATTGTACCGGTAGCGGCTGAAAATATCGCGACCTGCTTTTGTTGTTCAATCGCAACTTGTCTCAGTTTATTTTTAGTGGTGGTTGTGGCGCTTTGAAATCGTTTAACTTCAAAGTTATCTGACGAGAAACTTTTAATAGCCATAATGTTAGTCAAAGCGTCGGCTAGATATCCGGTTTGTTCGCTTTCAGCACGAGCATGAGCCTTGCCTGTTTGGCGCACCCTTTTTGATGCTTTAATCGCGATTAAAACGTAAGAAATTGCAAAGAAAATTAACAATACAACAAATAGGGGCGATCGAGGGAACAAGATTATAGAGGTAATAAGTATGCCGACTACAAGTTGCAGCGTACCGTATACGGTTGTATCGGCGATACGAACATAGCTGCCAAGCAGTTTGTTGGTCTGCGACACTAACGATCCGCTAAAATTATCTGCAAAGAAGTTTGAGCTTTGAGAAATAAGGTGCGAAAACACTCTGTCTGCCAAGTTTTTAAGCACCCTCATTTCAAGGCCCCATTGCAAAATGTCTAGTACGCGCCACAACACAAAGCTGCTGATAAATACCAATAATGCATAGGTAAGTATTTCGCTGCCAAAGCTTTGCCATAACTGTCCAGGTACATAGTTTTGGTTACTTATTTTCTCTAAAGCATTGGCTAAGATAAGCGGTGGCAAATATTGTCCGCACAACACCGTAAGGGGTAAAACAATACCAATGCCAAGTAGCCTAAGTCTGTACTTAGAAACCTCGTCCCAATAGACGCGCAATACCTTTTTTGCTTGTAATTTACTTTTTTGTGACATGGGCAGCCTCCTGCTGCGAAGTTAAATAAGAATGTTTAGATTTTTGTTGGATTAACAACGAACGAGTAGTTTAGCTTCGCTCGCTGTAGGCGACCGAAGAGAAAAATTGAATTTTGACTGTAATTCGCATGACTGCGTGTGATCGCCTTTCCGTTAGGTTAACAATATCGAAAAAAACTATACCATAAGACTGACGGTAATGACAAGGGCTGAATTTTATTATAGAATAATACATTGTGAACAAAGTGATTCTCTATTACAAATTCGTACCAGTTCCAGATCCGGCCATGACCGTACGTTGGCAAAAAGAATTATGCAATCGACTTGGTCTAAAGGGTCGCATAATTGTGAGCGAGCACGGCATAAATGGCACCCTTGGTGGTGACATTGAAAACTTGCGTGAATATAAGCGAGAGATGAACCGTTCGATTATATTCAAAGGCATTATGTACAAATGGAGCGACGGTACAGGTCAGGAATTTCCGCGTTTAAGCGTAAAGGTTCGGCCAGAACTAGTTGCATTCGGCGCCCCCGATGAGTTAAAGGTTACCGATAAAGGAGTGATAAATGGCGGGAAGCATCTCAAGCCCGAACAGCTTCATAAATTATTAGATGACCGCGGCGATGAGGTTATCTTTTTTGATGGCCGTAACGCCTACGAGGCAAAAATTGGTAAATTTAAAAACGCGGTGGTACCTAAAACTAAAACCACTCGAGACTTTTTAAAAGAAATCGAAAGTGACAAATACAATGACATCAAAGACAAGCCGGTGGTAACGTATTGTACCGGCGGTGTTCGTTGCGAAGCGTTAAGTGTACTCATGAAAAACCGGGGCTTCAAAGAGGTGTATCAAATTGATGGCGGCATTGTAAAATATGGCGAAAAGTTTGGTGATGACGGACTTTGGGAGGGCAAACTGCATATTTTTGATGACCGCATGGTGCACCAGTTTAGTGATAATGCCAAAGACATTGGCGAGTGCGTGCACTGTCAGGGTAAAACGAGTCGCTACATTAATTGTGATAATGTAGCCTGTAATCGTTTAGTTCTTGTCTGTAAAGATTGCGATACGAAAACACGATGTGACGATTGTAGCAGCATCAAGCCAGCAGTAATGGTTCACAACTAAGCTACGGTGCATACGCTATAATTACAAGTGTGAACAAGCAGTTGGAGAAGAAGTTAAAAGACCTCCCAAAAAGCCCGGGCGTATATTTTCATAAAGACGCGGCGGGTGAAATTATATATGTCGGCAAAGCGGCAATTTTACGAAATCGGGTACGACAATACTTTCAAGCCAGTCGCAATCGAGATCCAAAAACCGAACTGCTCGTTGCTGATATTGCCGATACTGATTGGCAAGTAGTGGATTCAGAGGTTGAAGCTTTATTTCTCGAAGCCGAGATGATTCGACGCTATATGCCGCGTTATAATATTTTGCTACGTGACGACAAGGCTATGTCTTACGTGCGTATAAATTTTAAAGATACCTACCCTAGCCTAACATATACACGTCGACCACTGGATGACGGCGCCGATTATTACGGCCCCTTTCTGAGTGCCTTTGCGTTGAAAAAAGCACTTAAATATTTACGACGTGCGTTTCCGTACTCTACGCATACACAGTTGCCAAAGCGAGCCTGTCTGCAATACCACCTTGGATTGTGTCCCGGGCCAGAGACGGGCAATTTAGATGAAAAGGTGTATAAGACCAACCTGAAAAAATTGGTACGGGTTTTAAAGGGGCAGCGCAAAACCTTGATTTTAGAGCTAGAAAAAGAAATGAAACTGCAGTCAGCCTGTAAAGATTTTGAGGCCGCAACCGTAACGCGCAATCAGCTTTTTTCGCTGAAAAACCTGGGTCAACAAGTAATTTTTTCTGATAAAGAATTCCAAGATATATCAAAAGATCATGCACTGGTGGAGCTAACGAAGTTACTTGGTCTTCAAAAGCCGCCACGCCGCATTGAGGGTTTTGATATTTCACATATGTCAGGCACCGATACAGTTGCGAGTATGGTGGTGTTTACCAATGGAGTTTCAGACAAGGCAAACTATCGTAAATTTAAATCACGAATACCCGGTAATGATGATTTTGCGCATATGCGTGAGGCGTTTATGAGGCGTTTCAGTGATAAAAATATAAAGCAGTGGGGAATGCCGGATTTACTCTTGATAGACGGCGGTAAGGGTCAGTTAGAGGCAGCATTGAGTATTTTGCGTGAAAAAAATATTACATTGCCAGCTATCGGCTTGGCAAAAAAGCATGAAGAAATTGTGATTCGCAATGACTGGCCGCATACTAGCCTTAACCCTGAGATGGTTTTGAAGCTCCGAGGTTTTAGTCGTGCCTCTGAAGGATATACACTGGTAGATCTGCCCAATAACTCAAATATAATCAAGCTTTTGCAGCGTATTCGCGACGAGTCACACCGTTTTGCGGTTAGCTATCACAGTATTCTTAAGGTTAATCGTCAAACCAGCAGTATGCTTGACGACGTACCGGGGATTGGTCCGGTTACTAAAAAACGTCTTTTAAAAACGTTTGGATCAGTTCGCGGTATTATGCAGGCACGACAAGAAGAACTCGATAAGTTTTTGGGTGAAAAAAAGGCGGCGGTTTTACGACAATACATTAGAGCCGAGAATAAGTACTACAAAAATTAGCCGAAAAAAAGCTATACTATCAGAACGAGTGAAAGATTTTAGTTCCGAATTTTTTATAAACAATCGTACTACGTTGCGAGCACAGCTGCACAACAACGCACCGATAGTCGTCACGGCTAATGGGTTAGTGCAGCGAGCTGGCGATTCGGCCTTTGCGTTCAGGCAAGATAGCAATTTTTGGTATCTAACCGGATTACGTGATGTAGCTGATGCGGTTCTAGTGATGACGGAAGAAAAGGACTATCTTATTTTGCCTGAGCGTGATGCGGTGATGGATTTTTTTGACGGCGCTTTTGATAAGCAAGCGCTTACACAGACATCGGGCATTGCTGAAATACTTGATCATCACACTGGCTGGGAGCAGCTCACACTACTCGTTAAAAAGCATAAAACGATTAATGCGCTTGTTTATAAGGGCTTTGATGCGCGACATGGACTGTATTTAAATCCAAGCAAGCCCCGTCTCGTTAGCCGCCTAAAGAAGATTAATCCATCAATTGTAATGAATGATATTCGCATAAACTTGGCACATCTTCGAATGATTAAATATCCGGCTGAAATTAAAGCTATTCAAACGTCCATTGATAGTACGATCGAATCGTTTAAAAAGATATTTACCGAATCTTGGCCAAAGTGCTACAACAATGAGGCAGATATCAATACCGAGCTGCGTTATCAATTTATGAAGCGTGGCGGGCAGCCTGCTTATCCGTCAATCGTAGCGGGCGGCAAACGAGCTTGCACGCTACACTACCACGCCAATAACCAGCCTATTCGCAACGGCGAGCTGCTGCTGGTCGACGCTGGTGCCGAAGTTAATTATTATGCGGCCGATATTACACGAGTCTATGCAACAAGCAAAATGAACAGTGAGCAAGCTGCGGTTTACACGGCCGTAAAAGAAGCTCATGCCTATGCAGTAAGTTTAGTCAAACCAGGGGCTGACATTCGTAAAGTTGATAGTAAAGTCGCGCATTTTATTGGTAAATTTTTAAAAGCTGAAAAAATAATTACCAAAAACGAACCAGCACAAGTCAGACAGTATTATCCGCACGCCATTTCACATCATTTGGGTTTGGACGTCCATGATGCTGCTGATTATGACTTGCCACTAACAGAAAACATGGTGATAACTATTGAGCCTGGTATTTACATACCCCAAAAGGGTATAGGGGTTCGCATTGAAGATGACTTTGTTATTTCGAAAAATGGCAACAAAAACCTATCGCGTCTCTTGCCTTCATAGATTAGCTGACCTACAATAAAGCATAACAATGAACAATCCTTTAGCACGTTTTTTAATACGTTGGGGCGTTTGCAGCCTGGGTCTATGGATCTCAGCTGGACTGCTGGGCGATCGTATATCGTATCAAAATAAAATTAGCGTTGTTGTTATTGCCGGTTTGGTGCTAGCTCTTATCAATATGGTCATAAAGCCAGTGGTGGTAATTTTATCATTGCCGGCGCTGCTTTTTACGCTCGGTTTATTTATGATCGTTATAAATGGATTTATGGTGATATTGGTAAGTAAACTGTACGGCTCATTAGAAGTAGCAAACTTTTGGGCGGCAATGCTTGCAGGCATGATAATAGGCTTGGTAAACTATTTAGTAACTGCTATTGTGGAGGAACGATGACAATTTACAACTATGTAACTATAAGCGCGGCAATTTTAATGACAATTTTGATCTTAATACAAACCCGGGGGGCATCGCTTGGTGCAGGTTTTGGTGGCGGCGGAGAAGTTAATACAGTTCGTCGAGGATCTGACAAGACTATTTTCCAGATTACGATTATTCTTGCTTTCGTCTTTGCGGCATCAATTATTGCCGGCATCGTTGCGTAGCATATGGTAAACAAAACAACAAAATTGCGTTGGCGACGGCGTTTACGACGGAGTCGATACCAAGTTGAAAACTTGTCAGTTCAAGCCGAGCAAGGCATAGAGCAACATTTTTTTAAACGACTTGGCCGCCTGGGCAGTGTTCGCCGCTTTGCGTTTGGATGGGTTATGCTGGTGATGCTGCTAGGCTTGGGTGTATTGCTGCAGGTTCGAGCGTTGTCGCCTTATTACCAAACGATTCAACCGGCCAACGGCGGAATATACACCGAAGGAATTTTGGGTACGTTTACCACTGCCAATCCTCTTTATGCAAGCGGACCGGTAGATGGTTCGGTTTCTAAGTTATTATTTGCTGCACCCATGAAATATAGCGCTGATAATAGGTTGATTACCGATCTTGCACAAGAACTCAAAACAGATGATCGAAGTATCGAGTATACATTAACGCTAAAAGATGATCTCAGATGGCATGATGGCAAGCGAGTGACCGCCGACGATGTGATATTTACCTATCAGCTCATCCAAAACCCTGACGCTAAGTCATCACTGCGAGCCAACTGGGTTGGTATAAAAATGGAGAAAGCTGATGAAAAGTCCGTTAAATTTACACTGCCACACCCCCTCAGTTCATTCCCAACATTGCTCACTACCGGTCTGATTCCAAAACATTTGCTTGATTCTACAACGCCTTCGCAGTTGCGAACCGCGCTTTTTAATACCACTTCACCGGTTGGAACAGGCCCATTTAAATGGGACAGTATTCAAATTAGTGGTCAAACGCCCGAAGCTCGTGAAGAACAAATTGGTCTCAGCGCCAATGAGCATTATCACGCTGGCAGACCGAGTCTTGATCGCATTATAGTTAAGGGTATTCATACGCACGATAGTTTGATACGACAGTTTAATAATCAAGAAATCGATGCAATGGTTGGTCTTGATAAACTCCCCGATTCTGTAAAAGCTGACACCAGCATCTCTCAATACGAGATGCCGATAAATGCACAGGTTATGGTCTTTTTCAAATCTAGCAGCGAAATATTAAAAGACAAAATCATTCGACAAGCATTGACGAAAGGTACGAACCGAGCTGAAATTATTAAAGCATTGGGATATGGTGTTATTCCTGTAAACGGGCCTTTATTAAAGTCACACCTTGGTTATGCGGCCGACACAACACAATTTGCGTATAATCTTGATGAAGCCAATGATTTATTGGAGCAAAATGGGTGGGTTAAGAATGTCGATGGTATGCGCGCTAAAAACGAGACTCCCTTAACAGTGCAACTTTATTCACAGAACAACGGTGAATATGCTCTCGTAACTCAAATTTTACAGCGTCAATGGCGAGATCTTGGCGTAAAAGTTGAGGTAGTCTTACAAGAAGACACCGATCTACAAAATACGTTGGCGTTACATGGTTATGATGCATTACTGTATGGTATAACGGTTGGCTCTGATCCAGATGTATTTGCATATTGGCACAGTTCGCAGGCCGACCTCCGGGCATCAAGCCGCTTAAACTTCTCTGAATTTAAATCAAGTACCGCAGACAGTGCGCTTGAGGGTGGTCGTACGCGTTCTGATGATGCGATCAGAGCTCCAAAATATAAACCATTTTTAGCAGCTTGGCGTGAAGAAGCTCCTGCGATAGGTTTGTACCAGCCCCGCTTTTTATATGTTACAAGGGGCACCCTGTATGGCTTCAACTCAAAAGTAGTAAACACGGTTACTGATCGTTACACTAATGTCCAGAACTGGCGCATAAGAACTGAACGTGTCACGATTGAGTAAATATTTTTACTAATCGTACGCATAAATAGTGCTATCCTAACGACAGTGTCAAGGAGCGTTGGTAATGTTCACGTCGACAATAGGATAATATATTTCTAAGTTATTCAGTAAGCAATACGGTTATGGTATGATGGTGATAAGAAATTTATGACGGGTGCTTGGAATTTATGAATAAGGTTGCGCACTATCTTCAGGAACATTTGCTTGGAGAAGTATTAACATCTGCGGACGCTCGCAAGTACTTCTCAACAGATGGCAGTATTTTTACGGTCGTACCGGCAATGGTGGTTTATCCTAAAAATGAAAACGACATTCGTAAAGTAGCCAGGTTTACTTGGCAGTTGGCTGAGCGCGGTCGGGTAATACCCATAACGGCGCGCGGTAAAGGGAGTGACCAAGCAGGGGCTGCTCTTGGCTCTGGGATAATACTCTCGTTTCCTAGCCATATGAATCGAATCATTGAGCTTGACGGTAAAAGCGGTAATGTGGTGATCGAGCCCGGTATCGTGTACGGTAAGTTACAGCAAACCCTACATACTCACGGCCGTTTTTTGCCTCCATACCCATCATCAATTGAATTCTCTACGCTTGGTGGTGCGATAGCTAATAATGCAGCGGGTGAAAAGTCAGTCAAATATGGGGCGACACGTGATTATGTAAAAGCACTACGCGTGGTTTTAGCTAACGGAGACGTGATTGAAACAAGAAGGTTAAATAAACGCGAACTTAGTAAAAAAATGGGCCTCGCAACATTTGAAGGCGAAATTTATCGCAATCTTGATAAGCTAATTGATGAAAACAAAGATTTGATCGATAAAATTAATTTCGCCGTTACCAAAAACTCAGCCGGATATGACATTAGCGATGTAAAACATAAAAATAGTTTTGACTTAACTCCTCTGATTGTGGGCTCGCAAGGCACTCTAGGTATCGTAACTGAAGCTACGCTCGGTACGGAGCCATATAATCCGCATACCACGTTGATCGCTGCATTTTTTGATGATGTTGAAAAGGCCGAAAAGGCCGTTCTTGAACTGCGCAATTTACCAGAAATTCCAAGCGCATTAGAGATGGTAGATGAAAACTTGCTGACCTTCCTTGATGAACACCAACCTAATTTACTCAAGGGCATTGTAACTAAACCATTCCATAAATTGATCGTTTTAATAGAGTTTGATAATCATAATGATAGGACTCGCAAAAAGCTTGCCAAAAAAGCCATCAAAGTTCTTGAACGATTTGGTGCGGAGTATCAGCTTGAAACTGAAGAAGCGGCCAAAGACCGCTTATGGACCATACGCCATAGTGCTGCCGTGGCAATTTCACACACCGACGGTAATAAAAAGGCACTGCCAATCGTCGAAGATGGTGTAGTGCCGCTTAATAGATTTAATGAATATATTCACGGTGTATACAAGATTTTTGAAAAATATAAGCTAAAAGTTGCTATTTGGGGTCATGCGGGCAATGCAAATATTCATATGCAGCCGTTCTTAGATCTTAGCCAAGTAGGTGATCGGCAAAAGGCCTTTAAGATTATTGATGAATACTATAATTTTGTAATTAGTTTAGGTGGCAGTACCAGTGGGGAGCATAGTGATGGTCGTTTACGTGCACCGTATCTGCCCAAACTCTATGGTGAGCAAGCCTACGAGCTGCTAAAAAAGATCAAACAAATTTTCGACCCATACAATACACTTAATCCCGGTGTAAAGATTGATGTTCAATTAAATGATGTCAAGCCGCTCGTGCGCAGCGAATATTCCATGGGACATTTGTACGACCATTTGCCAAAATCATAGTTAAACGTAGGAGTAAGCATGCAAGAAATATTGACCCAGCTGCAAAAGCAGTTGGAGGGTGAACTAAACCAAGAACAAAAAGTACTCAGTTATTATTCGACTGACGGCAGCATATATCGTATTCGTCCACAAGCTGCTCTGTTTCCGAAGAATACTAATGACGTAAGAAAGACAATGCAGATGCTTTGGAGCTTAGCGCGCCAAGGAACCTACTTACCATTAACGACGCGAGGAAAAGGAACCGACCAAGCTGGCGGTGCCTTAGGCAACGGTATTGTTATGGTAACGCCGGCTCATTTATATCATTTATTGCAAGTTACGTCCACGCGAGTCCGTGTTCAACCTGGTACAATTTATGGTGACTTACAACAAATTCTGCAAATGCATGGTCGTTATTTACCGCCATACCCTTCAAGCTTTGCCTATTCTACAATTGGTGGTGCGGTGGCAAACAATGCTTGCGGAGAACATACCGTAAAATATGGTTCAACACGAGATTATGTTGAGTCACTTGATGTGGTGCTCGCTAACGGTGAGCATATTACAACTAAACGTTTGTCCAAACGTCAACTTAATCGCAAAAAGAAGCAGCGAAACTTCGAAGGTCAAATATATAGACAGCTTGATGAACTGCTAGAAGCAAACCGCTCGATTATACGACAGGCTGTTCCGGATGTTACAAAGAATTCAGCTGGTTATGACCTGTGGGACATTAAGGGCAAAGACGGTTCATTTGACTTGACGCCTTTAATTGTTGGGTCACAAGGCACCTTGGGTGTTGTGACTGAAATATTGCTTAAAACAATGCCGGTTCATCCAGAAACAACGGTTATTAGGGTTAATTTTGATAACTTAACACAAGCTGGTGCAGCTGCTGAAGCACTGCGCAGCTTGAGGCCAAGCGCGCTGGAGCTAGTAGACCATCATTTATTAGAGCATGTTCATGCGACAAATCCTGGGCGCATCGCTGCGTTTGTTGGTGATAAAATTCCTGCAATTATGTTCTTGGTACAATTTGATGATAGACAGCGCTGGCGGCGCAATGCAAAAGTTAAAAAAGCTCTTAAGTTACTGCGTTCATACAGTAAAAACTTTGAAGTCGTGACAGATCCAATAAACGAGCAGCGATTATGGCGTATTCGCCGAAGCGCAGCAGCTGTAATCTGGCGAAGTAAAACTGCTGCCAAGGCTTTGCCGATTATTGAAGACGCTGCGGTGCCTGTTGGCAAGTTCGTGCCCTTTCTGCAGGCTGCTTATAAATTGTTTGACAAGCACAAAATTAAATTTGCTGTTTGGGGTCATGCTGGTGACGCAAATTTTCACATACAGCCATTCTTTGATTTAGCAAAAGCTGAAGAGCGGGACAAACTCTTTAAAATTGTCGATGAGTTCTATGCCATGGTTATCGAAATGGGTGGCACTACGGCCGGTGAACACAATGATGGCCGACTCCGAGCGCCATTTTTACCGCAGCTGTATGGTCCCGAGGTGTACGAACTTTTCAAAAAGGTTAAAAATATTTTTGATCCGCATAATATTCTGAATCCGGGCGTTAAAATAGATGTTACCAAACAAGAAGCGATGAAACATGTTCGACGTGAATATTCAATGCCACAGCTAGATAGTAGCCCGTTGGAATCATGACCATGGAATTTCTAGACTATCAAACACTAAAAATCGAGATCATTGGCTTGCTTGGTGCAATATTAATTTTGATAGGCTTTTATAGAACAAGTATAGGCAAGTGGCAAACAAATAGCTTTTGGTATGAACTTGATAATTTGATCGGGTCTTTGTTATTGGCCGTGTATCATGTTTTAAACAAAACATATGTCGCGTTAATACTGAATGTGGTATGGTCAGTCGTAGCCTTTAAGGGTATTACAGCCTATCGAGAGCGTAGAAAAGTTAGTAAGCGTGTGAAGCGCTAGAGTTGTTCAAAAAGGCAAAAGATTATAAAATACTTTTTGCGTATCTTGCACGCGGACGTGGCGGAATTGGTAGACGCGCTGGCTTGAGGGGCCAGTGGGAGCAATCCTGTGAAGGTTCAAGTCCTTTCGTCCGCACCATTGATTGAGTTTCTTCCGAAATAATTAGGAGTTTTGCGTGAATGATGAAATAGAACAAAGTCCCTCGTTTGAGCATAGAAAGCCCGATCCATTAGCAGAAGAGCAATATAAAGATTTCTTTGTCGAGCGGTTAACGCTAGAGGTAGATGATGTTACTGCTTCGTATAGCGTTTATGTATTTACGCCTGACGATGAAATGCCTGAAGAAATAGCAGCTTGGCTTCATTATCGCACGATGACAGAGCCGGTGGTCGCAGCTGAGAATGACGGTGATTTTACGCGATTTAAAAGTACCGAGTATATAAAAGAGCGTTTCTTGCAGGACAAAGGCGGACGCACACTTTACGTTGCTGTAGATGAGGAAAGCGGGTCTATAGATGGTATTGCGTGGCTTCATCCTCTTCACAACAACCAAGTAGATTACTTGTTGGTGCAAGCTGGCCGCAAGGCACTTGATGATGAAACAATCCTACCTAATGAGCTCGCAACTATTGCCACTCGAGAATATGGTAGGGCGGTGCGCAAGGATATGTCATTACGGCTTGGCGCGCTTTCAATTGATAAATGTTTCGCAAGCAATGAAACAACACGAGGGGTTGTCGGTATATTTGGCGATGGCGATAACATAGCATTAGAACTTATAAATTCTGGTAAATTACCACAAGGTACGTCTATGCGAACTATTGAAAATGGGCTTGGCTGGGTGATATTGATGGCAATGCGAGACAGGGGCGATGAAGTAACGTATACGTAATGTTGAAAAACAGATAAGAGTACCGTATAATATCTCAGTCTCATAGGGGCGCTTAGCTCAGCTGGCTAGAGCACTTCGTTTACACCGAAGGGGTCGGGGGTTCGAGTCCCTCAGCGCCCACCATACAAATAGTCCATCCGAAAGGATGGGTTTTTTGTATGGGTATTGTCTAGGCTTAGCCTATGATCCCCCGGGTCGGGGTGAGAGCTGCCTGTGGCAGTTTGCAAGGAAGTCTTCTCTTGAAAGCTTGCTTTCAAAGATGAAGTTTCGGGCCTGTCGAATCTAGGTCGAGTCCCTCAGTGTCTACTATAAAGTACCGATCATTGTTAACCGGTTTTTAAGTACAAAATTTTAAAATTTATAATTCTCGACTATACTCGTAATTATAAATAAAGGAGTGTGACCATGTGGGTTTTAATTATCATCATTGTATTTATACTGATTACGGGTATTCGGATTATAAATCAATATGAACGAGGTGTAATATTAACACTTGGAAAGTACACTGGTACCAGAAGTCCTGGGTTGAACATTATTATTCCTATCATTCAAGTGATGAAAAAGGTTGATGTGCGCTCGACACCTGTTGATGTGCCAAAACAAGAAGTAATCACTAAAGATAACGTCACTATCGGTGTGGATGCGGTGGTGTATTTTAGAGTCATTTCAGCTGAAAAAGCAGTACTAGAAACAACCAACTATACTTATGCTACTGCTCAATTTGCCCAGGCTGCGCTTAGAGACGTTGTAGGCAACGTTGAGCTGGATGAGCTCTTAAGTAAGCGTGACGAAATAAGCCAGCAAATTAAAAAAGTGGTAGATAGTGAGACCGATAAATGGGGTATTGATGTCGAGAACGTAAAAATTCAGAATATTGAGCTACCGCAAGATATGAAACGAGCAATGGCCAAACAGGCTGAGGCCGAAAGAGAGCGACGAGCGGTTATCATTACGGCTGAAGGTGAAAAGGCGGCAGCTCAACAGGTGGCTGAAGCAGCACAGATGCTTAGCAAGGTTAAGGGCGGTGTTTCAATCAGGACCCTGCAAACGCTAGAGAAAATATCGGTAGAGCCGTCACAAAAAAGTGTGTTTGTGCTACCGGTTGAGTTATTAGAAAATCTTCAAAAACTTACGAAATAACTTGTTAAAAAGTTTACAAGCGAAGCTTAAAAGCAGGCTTATAATTTTATTATGGCAGGTGAAGAGTATATTCGGGTTGCAGCAAGTAATCTGCAGCGGGCAGCAGTTGCTAAGCAAAATGAAGCTAACGAAATTCGAGTTCA
Source organism: uncultured Candidatus Saccharibacteria bacterium (assembly GCA_964426755.1). Taxonomy (GTDB): domain Bacteria; phylum Patescibacteriota; class Saccharimonadia; order Saccharimonadales; family JAGQNJ01; genus CAYRRR01. The sequence continues at coordinate 82,502 of CAYRRR010000001.1, forward strand.
AATTGGCAGACTGGAAGAAGAGCGTCATAAAAAAGTCCAAGATATTGAGTCAGAGGTCAATCGCAACAATGCAATCTCGTCAAACCCAAATGTTGATGATGAACGGCGTGCACTTGCAGCACGACAGAGCATTAAATTAGAAAGCGATCGCTCGAACCTTGAGAATGATATTGCTCACCGGCGGTCGCAATTAGAGCAAAAATTGAGAGAGATTGAAGACCAAGCTCGTGACTGGCAAGATAAAGTCAGTGAGCTTACTAATCTGTAGTAATTGTAATTTCACCCCTGATCCGCTATTATAAGTTTGCCTTATTCTTAATTTAGGGGTCCCCAACTTGAGGGGATTCAAGTTGGGAAAAGGTACTGACTATATTTGTTGTATTGTGGTTTTTTGGAAGCTTTGCTTTCAAAAAGCTTCGATATCAAATATTTACGCAGTGATGTGGCGCTTTAGCTCAGTTGGTAGAGCAGAGGCCTGAAGAGCCTTGTGTCCCCAGTTCGAGTCTGGGAGGCGCCACCATAAATATTTTGTAACCTTTCGGCTAGAAAATATTTATCATGTTCACCAAGCGCGAACTGGATAGCTACGAAGCAGCCAGTTCGTTCGTAAGAAACTATCGCAGGAGCTTGCTCCGAGAAAGTTTAGAAGCGTGCCGAAGGCAGCCCTGGAAGGCGCCACCAGTTTAAAAAAATAAGGGCGGGATGCCCTTTTATTATGTCTGAAATTGAGCAACTACGACCAAGAATAGTCGGTACTGAGCTTGAGTTTGGGGTAGCGTTCGAGTTAAGAGGCGGCTATCGTCATCTAACTTCACCGTACAAACTTTTACTGAATAATATACCGACAAATGTTATATCACATCGTAATAATCCAACCTCCAATGATTATTTTTTAGAAAATGGTGGTCGTTATTATCTGGATATGAGACATCATTGGGAGTATGCGACTCCAGAATGTGCTACTTTTGCTGACGCTGTTACGTATGACATTGCGGGTGAAGATTTTATTTGCGACCATTTTAGCTCACCGCTTGCTCAAGAAATTTTCGAAAATGCTGGTATATTTAAGAAAGTTTCTGATCATAGTGAAGGTCAGACGCAGACTGCTGGAGCGCACGAGAACTATCACACGGATAGAATTAATCTTGGATTTGAATATAACAGGAAAAAAAGTCTTTTTGTAGCTGGTCTTGCATCTCATCTAATAACTCGCTCGGTTTTTACTGGTGCTGGTTCAGTAGATGCCGATGGGGTGTTTCATAAAACTCAAAAGTTGCGCACCCTCACACGAACACAAAGCGGAAGCACCACCAGCGACAAGCCCATAGTTAACACACGTATTGAGTCTCTGGCAGAAGGGGAGCATGAGCGCGTGCATATAATCAGCGGGGATCCAAACATTTCACCGTGGGCTGGATGGATGAAGCTTGGCACCACTAGCCTTGTTCTGCGATTACTGGAGCATAGTTCATTTCCCATAGAAGCAGTTATTGCTAATGAGCGCATGGTAGAAGCGGCTGTCGCAATAGGCAGTACTGCTGCGCTTGACACATTGGTTGTCATTGAAGGTGGAAAAAGCGCCACGGCATTAGATGTTCAAGAAATAGTATTTGATGCTGCAGAAGAGCTAGGCAGAAAATATGAGTTACCACCTGAGGAGTACGCAGTTTTGGGCGAATGGGAAGCCGTAATACAAGATTTACGTCAAGACCCAGAGAGGTGCATGGACAGAATCGATTGGCTTTCTTGCCGTTACGTTATCGAAAGTGCCGTTAATGCAGAAGAAAGAAAAAAACGAGACCTCGGGTACACTATGCTATACCCCGGTGGTGGTTTTGGACTTAAACTGAGGGATCGTAGCAGATTTAAGATGACACCTACCAGGGAAGAGATTGTTCGCGCACGAACCACTCCGCCTGCTGACACTCGGGCTGTGCTAAGAGGAGAGGCTATACGCCAATTTAAAATGAATAATGTAAATGGAGTAATCGGCTGGGATTTTGCGCGTAACGACACTAAGCCTAAAAAAATTGCCAGAATTATGTTTAATGACCCTTATGACCATGATGTCAGTAGGCTAAATAAGTGGCTTAAGGCTACTCTTAGCTAATGAAACTTGAGATATAATGTGAAATAACGTATAATTTTCCTCTGTTATGCGGGTGTAGCTCAGTTGATAGAGCGCTTCCTTGCCAAGGAAGAGGCCACGAGTTTGAGTCTCGTCACCCGCACCAAACACATTTTAGAAAATGACCTCAATAAAACGTCGAGCAAATCGGCGTTTTTTGCTTATACCCAAACTAGGACTCTAACTTCACCTCTGTTATCATATTGTTATGGACATTAACCACAAAATTGCCGCAATTAAACAAAAACCTGCTGAATGTATGCAGACTTCGGCAACACAATTACTGTCATTTTTCGACCCTACTATTAAAGTGGATGATGTCATTAATGAAGTACCAGTATATGTTGAAAATGGTGAAAAAATAGGCACATCACCAGGCCATTTAGCCACTTACTTTGTTCAAAAAGGCTATAAGACGACGGTTTACATATTCGATGTCGAACTATTCGATTTAAGTTGGGAAATGACTAGCGGAAGTGAAATTATTGAATTATTAAAGCAGAGACAAAAATATATTCCTGCTAATTCGTGGCTCGCAAAATATCACCATATACTTGTCGACGGATGGGAGTTATTTGTCAAAGCGGGTGGCAGCTTTGCTCAACCCCCTCTCACGGCGCAGTTAATTAAAGATTTGCTTATAAAAAGTCCAATCTTAGTTATGGTTAACTCCACATACCTTAATCATCAATCAAAACAGCAATACGATAAAAAGAAAGATAAATTTGAGGACGACGCGATTAAAGGCCGCTCGCTAACTCATGGGGTTACATGCACGGGATATAAAGATGGTAGATTTTTGATTGTTGACCCCGACCCACCTGAGGGGCGAGAACAGCACCGCTGGATACAGTCAGACCACCTGATTGCTTCTATAATGGCCGCACAAACCGAATCTGATAACCTGCTGATGGTCATAGAGCAAGAATAACTCTCACCAACTTTCTTGGTATGATGTAAATATGCAGACTAAATCAGGTAAGAAATTATTTCCTATTGGTATAGGGACATGGAACATCGGTGGTACTTTTAATCCGAACGACCCGACCTCCAAGTATAAGGGTGCAGAGCCTAGCTATGAAAACGAACAAGAAGAAGTCGAGGCAATCCGATATTCCATTGAGAAAGGTCAAAATCATATTGATTGTGCTGAGTTATACGGCGCATTCCATACCGATGAAGTTGTCGGTAAGGCTATTGCTGGATTGAATCGTGAAGATTTGTATATTGCAGATAAACTCTGGAAAACGAGCGTGGGCAATGGTTTAGTGCGGCCTACAGTCGAGAAAATGCTAAAAAAGCTCGGAACAGATTATCTAGATATGCTTTATATTCATGCACCTTGGGAAGAAATTGATTGGCATGAAGCTATTCCTCAGATTGATGAGTTGATTGACGAAGGAGTTGTAAAAGACTTTGGAGTAAGTAACTTTAATGTAGCCGATATGGAGAAAGCTCGAAAGATTGCCAAACACCCAATCGTTGCAAATCAAATGAATTACAATGTGCTATATAAAGATGAAGTAAACAAAGAATTTAAGATATATTTGATAGAGAACAACATACAGCTTGTTGCTTACCAACCAATAAAGAGACAAGCCGTGTTAGATAACGAAACAATTCAAGCAATCGCAGATCTCCATAGTTCCACACCTGCACAGATAGCCCTTGCATGGCTTATCGCACAAAACGCTTTGCCGATACCTAAAGCAGTTAATAAAAAGCATATAGATGAAAATGTCGAAGCAGTGGCAATAAAATTGACCGATGAAGAACTAGGAGCGTTAAACCAGCTTTAACAGACTAAATCAGCTTGTAGATTAAACTGACTTACCAGCTCTTTTAGTTTATAATTGTCTACATTGTCAGGAGAAGCGGTTAGAAATATGTCAGCTATCCGGCACCATGATAAAGTCGTAAGAGACGTCCAAACGGATGTCTTTTTTAATTCAACTTTAGATTTACATGATAGACTTGACCAATACCCCCAGGGGGTATTAGAATGAAAGTATGATTAGTGATATTAAGAAACGAGCATTGCACCGAGCCAAGATTTTAGAAGGTCAAATGCGTGGTATCCAAAAGATGATTGAAAACGAAAATTACTGTATGGACATACTCACGCAGAGTCTTGCTATCAAAAAGTCCATCGGTTCATTAAATAAGTTAATACTTGAGAACCACGTGCGAACACACATACAGGAGAATCTTGGTTCTGGCTCGGCTAAAGATCACGAAAAAGCCGTTGAGGAGCTACTGGCCTTATACGAGCTATCAAATGTAAGAAGTAAGTAAAGGGGGAATGATGAAAAAAGAAAGCATTATGGTCGGCATTATCGGGTTGCTGGCTGGATTACTAATAGCTGGCTCAGCAGCGGTGCTAGCCGTTAACAACGACAATCACTCAATGATGGGTATGATGGGTATGGACGCTAGTCACTCACATCAGCAAGAGGCATCAAATCACGGCGAGATGTCTATGAGCGAAATGACCCAGCAGCTCAAAAACAAAACGGGTGATGATTTTGACAAGGCATTTATTGAAATGATGATAAGCCATCACGAAGGTGCAGTAGATATGGCAGAGCTCATCCCCTCACGCGCTAAGCATGATGAAGTTAAGCAACTTGGCGAGGCAATTATTACTGCTCAAACTAAAGAAATTGCTGATATGAAGCAGTGGCAAAATGACTGGGGTTACTCTACTGATGAAATGATGGATATGATGCACGGCAGTCACTAAAATGGACCACTCACACCACAGCAATCACCAACATTCAGAGCATCAAGAACACGACAAGCATGCTGGACACAGCCCGAATATGTTCAAGGCTAAATTTTGGTGGAGCTTGCTATTAACGATACCAGTACTTTTGTATTCGGAAACAGTCATGAGCTGGTTGAACTTCCAGATGCCAGCATTTACAGGAAGTGAGTGGATACCAGCGATTTTAGGTATTGTTATCTATTTCTACGGGGGCATGGTCTTTCTTAGAGGTGCGAAAGCCGAAATTGCTTCTCGCATACCTGGAATGATGACCCTAATCTCGATGGCAATAACGGTTGCCTTCACTTACAGTCTTGCCGTATCGCTTAATTTGGTAGATGGCATGGACTTCTGGTGGGAGCTAGCAACGCTCGTAACGATCATGCTACTTGGTCACTGGCTAGAAATTGCAAGCGTCAGCAATGCACAAGGGGCTCTAAAAGAGTTAGCAAAGTTACTGCCTGATAAAGCCGAGAAAGTAACATCTGAGGGTACTCAAAGTGTTGCAGTATCTGAGTTAAGAGTGGGTGACAACGTATTGGTTCGTCCTGGTTCGAGCGTGCCAGTTGATGGAGAAGTTATTAAGGGTGAATCTGATGTAAACGAGTCAATGTTAACGGGTGAATCCAAACCGATGAAGAAGAAGGTCAAAGACGAGGTAATCGCAGGCACGATTAACGGCAGCGGTGCTTTGACGATAAAAGTTACAAAAACAGGCGATGATACCGCGTTAGCAGGAGTCATGAAGCTAGTTGCTGACGCGCAAAAAAGTAAATCGAGGACTCAAGTTCTTGCTGACAAAGCAGCCTTCTACCTAACTTTTATTGCAATAGCGGCGGCAATTGCAACTATGGTTGGTTGGACATTGTTCAGCAACGAGTCAACTTCATTCGTACTTGAGCGAGTTGTAACAGTATTGATCATTGCCTGTCCTCACGCTCTCGGCTTGGCGATCCCGCTCGTCACAGCTATATCAACTACTACTGCAGCTAAAAATGGTCTACTGGTGCGCCAACGCATGGCTTTAGAATTAGCGCGAAATATTGATGTCGTGCTTTTTGACAAAACCGGAACCCTTACCAAAGGAGAACAGGGCGTAGTAGATATTTATGCAGCCGACAATGATAAAAACAAATTACTAGCACTGGCGGCTGCGGTTGAGTCAGAGTCAGAACACCCAATTGCTAGAGCAATTATGCTCTCGGCAGATGAACGCAATCTCAAAATTAGAAAATCCAATAAGTTTTCTGCCCTCTCAGGACGAGGGGCAAAAGCAATTGTAGACGGTAGAACCATACATGTTGGAGGGCCTAGACTTCTTGAAGAACTTAAAGCAGATCCAACGCAAGAATTAGCTATTGCTGCCGATACTGCCGGTAAAGATGGCAAAACTGTCGTCTATGTAATAGAAGACAACAAAATATTAGGTGCAGTCATGCTGGCTGATGCAATCCGTGAAGAGTCAAAAAATGCGATTTCTCTTCTGCGGTCCTCTGGAATGCAGGTAGCTATGCTTACGGGAGATTCCCAGGAAGTGGCTGCTTGGGTAGCTAAAGAGTTGGACATTGATGAGTACTTCGCAGAAGTATTGCCCGAAAACAAGGCAGCAGTTGTCAGTAGACTGCAGTCTGACGGTAGCCGTGTGGCGATGGTAGGCGATGGGGTGAATGACGCGCCGGCTCTTGCTCAAGCCGATGTTGGCATTGCGATTGGTGCCGGCACAGACGTAGCTATTGAAGCAGCTGGCATAATACTTGCAAGTAGTGATCCTCGAGGGGTGGCAAAAATCGTAAAATTATCCAAAGCTACTTACCGTAAGATGGTACAAAATCTTGTTTGGGCAACCGGATACAATGTCTTGGCCATTCCCTTGGCAGCGGGAGTGCTGGCAGGCTTTGGTTTTGTGCTATCACCGGCAGCCGGTGCAGTGCTGATGTCTCTCTCGACAATTATTGTCGCTGCAAACGCCCAACTGCTGCGGCGACTGCACCTTAATTAGCTATCGGGAATCACACCAAAGTGCTTTTGAGATTAGTCAATGATCTAAGTTATTTATAGATATTAATATGTGCTGTCGTAGCAGAGTGTTAGAGCATGTTGATATCCGATACTAGACCACAGTCACTTAATTGTTCCAATAGAGCGTTTAAATAAGTCAGCGTACGTATGGTTATTAATATCTGGTGAAATTGTACTTTAGAACACTTATGGTTGTTATACTTGGATTATGAAAAAAATCTTATCAATACTTGTCCTGTCATTTTTTGTTGTTATCACCGTATCGTCGTCTGCCTTTGCTGCAAAGCCAGACAAGGTAGGTAAGCCTAAACCACCGTCTGGAGACAGCACAACTGAAATGGTTGGATACGACGTATCTTACCCACAATGCGGCAAGAAGCTACCCACAGATCATTATTTTGGAATAGTGGGAGTTAATGGCGGCAATGCAGCCACGCCAAACCCTTGTTTGGCCGATCAATTAGTTTGGCAGAGCAAAGCAAAGGATGGCTCGAAGCAATCTAAGTTGCAGCTATATGTAAACACTGCAAACCCAGCTCAAGACCCTATGTATAACTGGGAGTCCTGGCCGAAAAGTGGAAGCACCCCTTACGGCTCATGTACGGGCGCAAATGATAAAGCTTGTTCCTGGCAGTATGGTTGGAACCGCTCCATTTACACCGAAGATGTATTTATAAAAGCTGCTGACGGTAAAGGGCTAAATGCTAACATGAGTGATTATGTTTGGTGGCTAGATGTAGAAACGATGAACTCATGGCAATCAGGTTCATCAGAGGCATTGGCTCGCAACCAAGCAGCCATTGAGGGTTTTGCGGCTTATTACCAATCAAAGGATGCTCGGGTTGGTCTATACTCAACGGAATACCAATGGGGCGAGATTGTCGGTAGGACTTTAATTACCGATGGCAACTTGGTTGGCTTGCCTAACTGGCGACCTAGCGGGGCTAACCTAACAAATGCAATAAATAACTGTAGCGCCGCTGTGCCACTCACTAGTAGTGGTCAGATAGTTCTTACACAGTACGTTAAAAAGAATCTGGATCACAACCATTCTTGTTTATAAATAATTAGTAATAGTATTTAAATTGCATTTAGTTTTATAATTTTCGATTTATACGTTACGGCCTGTTTTCTACGCTCTTTAGTTCATTGACAATAGAATTCATTATTGTTACGATTTAATTTCGTGCCAAAAACAAAATGATCGAAAGGAGCTTGGTATTTATGGGTATTCTTCCTCGTGAAATTGGTGAAATTCCTGAAGGTTTTGAGAATCATGACGGTTTATATTTACCCTTTCCAGCCGCTGTTGAAGACGATGAACTAAGGGAGTCTTTGAAGAGGGCTAAACGGTATACACCGCAAGAAGCTGCCCAGTATATAAACAATGGCTATATTCCTCCGGCAGGTAGCGTAATAGAATACCCCTCTACTGGTGATGATTTAGAAAATGCTGGGGCTTATGACTTAGTTGCTGCAGAGTTCGACAATCGAATCCTAAGAATATATCCCACATCTAAAGAAGCGGTAGATCCTGCAACTCATGAAGTGAGGGGGCAGGGATTAGTAGTACTATCGTTAACTGTCGAGCGCTTACGGCCAGTCAAGGTGGCGGCACCAGAAAGCATGAAGTATTGGCTAGGATCACGCGCAATTATACGCAGCAATGTAGTATATGCTAACATTGATTTTGCGGCTCGACGTGATTTTGAGAAAAAAGATATAACTCCTGACGGAGTCATTATAGCAACTGAAAGACGTAGATATTTTTAGGATTATAAAGTAATAATCGAAAGATTTATTATTAAAATAAAGAATAGATATACAACAAGCCAAATGCTATTCTCTATAGTAAAGCGAATATGAGAAGCACTTGAATATTAGCCAGGTGATACTTTGAAATACATGAGCAAAATTAATAGTAGGACGTAAGTGCATGAGTGCCACGCAAAAATCATCAAAGAGCGATCTTAAAGCCATAATGTCAGGAACAATTGCATTATTGATAATACCGTTAGTAGCCATGCAGTTTAATGCGGAAGTAGATTGGGGTTTGAGAGATTTTGTGATTATGGGAATTTTGTTATTTGGTGCTGGTTTTGCGATTGATCAGATTGCACGTAACGCTCGTAAGCAATATCAAGCACTATATATACTGCTCCTAGTAGCGTTGTTCTTTCTGGTTTGGGCTGAGCTTGCGGTTGGCGTGATTGGATCACCCTTTGCTGGCAATTAGGTGCAGAAACGATTGGTTTATATGTTTAGCTAAATTCAGACGTTAGTCTTCTCTCCCAGAAGGGGACCTTACTAAAGTAAGCATCAAACAGCTTATCCTCATCCATTTCTATTAGGCTTTCTTCAGCTGCCATATGTGTAAGCTACACTACACATAGCTTTCAGTAAGAAAAAATCGTTACTTCTTTACAAACCGAGTTCTTTACGATGATAGTCTTCGTTTCGATTTTCTATTGCTTTTGCTTGGCGCCATCGTCCATAGAAGTTAACCGCCAGCAGCGCTCCAAAGGCGACACCGCCAATTACCACCAAGAAGATCATTATTTTTATGAATGTTGGCATAGATTTCTTTTTACCTAATACAGCAAAGGACGTAGAATTCTCAAGATTAAATGAGCCTTTGCCGTCAGTAAAATCTCCTTTTACCGATTGCCACTCATGCTGTTCATCCAGGATGTAATACGCAAATTGGCTGTAATTTGTATTTGGTGAGCTGACCGTAACTTGCAGAGGCTTACTAAAAGTAGCGATTTTATTACCGGAAGCCGTTTTACATATAACTTCATACGGCCCCGATACGGTTACGAAATCCTTTTGAGAAGGTATTGATACGTCATAATTGCCTTGCAATGAGCATGAGGCATCTTCATCAATTGCATCAGATGGAATAAATACCGAAACCAAACCATCGTCACTATTCAGTGTTGTGCCCTCAGCGCTTGTATTAGGCAAAAAGGGTGGCGTTGTAACTTCAGTTGTAGCATATTCTGATTTTTCTCCTCCTTGGTCAACAGCTCTCAGGCGATAGTAGTAAGTTGTTTCGAACTGTGTGGTCGTATCAGTAAAAGACTCGTTGGTGATTAGGTCTGATCCAAGTACTTGCCAGGTTTCGTTATCAGCTGAACGATCAATTTCATAGTTTTGTAATATGCCCGCATAATTTGGTCGATCCCATCTAAGCTGGACCGCTACATCATCTTCAACAGTAGCGCTAAATCCCGTAGGAACTGGTGGTGTTGGATTAGGGTCTTGCTGAGGCGGCTGTGCTGGATTTGTTGGTGTAGGTGTTGAGCCGCGTGGACTTGAAGGAGTTGAAGGCCTGCCTGGCGAGGGGGGTGGAGGCGACGACGGTGGATTGTGTATGTTTACCGTACGAGTTGCACTGCCTGTTCCTGCGCCATTTGAGCACGCTAAAGTGTACGTTTTTGTGCCAGCTGTAGTTGTATCACCAGACCGATTCTCACTACCTGACGCAGCTTTGCCACCGCTCCAGCTTCCTGATGCTGTACAGTTTGTAGGATTGTTTGTTGCAGACCATGCTAGAGTCAGCCCGTTGCCGCGGGTTAGATTTAATGTTCCTGTTTGGTTATTGGCGGTTAACGAAACTGCAGGCGGGTTTGTAACTAGTATTGATCGACCAGTACAAGGGTTTCGCACATAGCCCGTAAACACAATTCCCATACCCCAGTTAAATGAATAATTGCCAGGCTGCGAGGGTGCTCTAACGGTAATATTAAATGTTGCGATACCACCCGGACCTACATCATTACTTAGGTTGGTTCCTGTGGCATTCCATACTGCTCCTCCGTCTCTAAATTCCCATAATGCGATTCCGAACTTGCCGCTGAATGTTGAGCTTCCGGAATTTCTAATACGTATTCGAGCCGTAAAAGTTTCACCTGGCCTTACGATTGTTTTGCTGGGTGAATTTTCTACACAAGTGGCAGCATGGGGCGGATTAGGGGCATACGTTACTGCTGCTTCGGTGCGCAGTAATAAGATAGTTCCGCCAACAGCAGCAAACACAACAGTAAACCATAATAAGCGGTGAAATGGCTTAGAAGGTAGTTTTGTCGCCAACTTAATAACTGACTGAAGTTTGTGTTTGACTTTATTCATAGTAGACTTATCTTAATTATAGCGGTTTTATCATTGACTGCTAAATGTATTACTATGATTTTATTGCTTAAATGCTTTGCAAGTATTAAATTTGCTTACTTTTAGCGTTTTTTTGATAGAATAACAGGGTAAGTATAACTGGCGCGGTGGCCGAGGAGTTAGGCAAGGGTCTGCAAAACCCTGTACACGGGTGCGAATCCCGTCCGTGCCTCCAGGGCGAGTGGCGGAACTGGTATACGCGACGGACTTAAAATCCGTTGGTTGAATAAACCTTGAGGGTTCGAGTCCCTCCTCGCCCACCAGTTTAGAATTTAATAGCCTCTGTTCAGAAAAGAGGCTTTTTTTCTGTTTTTATATGCCGTCTGGGTTATAATATATAGCAGTAATAAGGAGGATTGTGTAATGTGGATAGCTTTAGTTATAGTGGCTGTCTTGGTTGTGTTGATCATTGTAGTTTATAACGGTTTAATTCGCGCTAAATTACGGGTTGATGAAGCTTGGAGTGATATTACCGTACAGCTTAAACGACGTAGTGATTTAATCCCTAACATAGTTAATACCGTTAAAGGTTACGCGAAGCATGAGAAGCGAGTTTTTGAAGATGTAACTAAAGCTCGAACCGCTGTTATGAACGCGGAGGGCGTAAAAGATACTGCAAAAGCCGATAACATGTTTGAAGGTGCCTTAAAAAGTTTATTCGCAGTGGCGGAGGCCTATCCAGACCTTAAGGCCAATGAAAACTTTAAGCAGTTGCAAGACGAATTGGTCGACACTGAAGACAAGATTCAGGCAGCACGACGCTTTTATAATGGTGCGGTACGCGATTATAACGGCAAGACACAAGTATTTCCAACCAACTTGCTTGCTGGTATCTTCGGCTTCAAAACACGGGACTTTTACGAAGTTGAAGAAGCTGAGCGTTCAGCTATTCAAAAGCCAACAGACGTTTCATTTGACACATAAGCAAGGAGGCGAGGCGATATATGTATAGCCAAATCGCATCCAATAAACGTAAAACTGTCCTTATAATGGGTCTGTTTGTATTGCTGGTGGCAAGTCTCGGGTGGTTGTTCGGAGAATATATGGGCAATCAATACATTACGGCCTATGTATTAATTGGAGCGCTTATATATGTATTTATAAGCTATTTTACGAGTTCTCGGTTGGCATTATCGGTGAATGGTGCTCAACCAATCGAAAAGCGTGATAATCCGCGACTGTATCGTATGGTAGAGAATTTAGCAATTACGGAAGGTATGCCTATGCCAAAGGTATATATTATTAATGATCCGGCACCCAATGCTTTTGCTACAGGACGTGATCCGAAACATGCTTCGGTTGCTGCCACTACTGGTTTGCTTGATATTATGAATGATCAGGAACTCGAGGGCGTTATGGCACACGAACTAGGCCACATTAAAAATTATGATATTCGAGTTTCGATGATTGCCTTCGCAATGGTGGCGGTCGTCGGGTTGCTTTCAGATATTATGTTGCGAGCTACTTTTTTTCGTGATAGTGATGATGACAGCAGTATGGGGCAGGTGATTGTTATCGTGGGGATCATTGCTGCCATTTTGGCACCTTTTTTAGCGGCTTTAATTCAGATGGCAATATCAAGAAAAAGAGAGTATTTGGCTGACGCTACAGGTGCATTAACAACACGGTATCCTGACGGGTTAGCCAGCGCGTTGGCAAAAATTAGAGATCACGGTAGCGCAATAAAGCGCCAAAATTCTTCCACTGCTCATCTTTTTTTTGCAAATCCGCTAAAAAAGGGCAGCTTGGCTAATATGTTTAGCACTCATCCTCCACTCGATGATCGAATTAAGCGCTTGCAAGAAATGGGGGATAGCGTTTAATGTCGATGGATGCCTCCGTCTCCGGTAGAAAAAGAAAATTGCCTACTAAAAGGATGCTAGGGTTCCGACGAGCAAATTCATCTGTTGCCCGTAAAAAGCTACCCTCAATATTTAGTCTCATCGGCCAGTCGGTGCGGCATGTTTGGAGATATAAAAAGCCTTTTATTGGTCTTATGGTTGTTTATATCTTTTTAGTGCTTTTGCTCGTAAAGGGTTTTTCTAACAATCTTGACCTTGTGTCATTGAGAGAAGAAATTAGCCAAACCATAACTAATAATAAGTTTCAGCAGGATATTGTTTTGCTTGGGGTGGTTGCCAGCGGTAGCTCAGAGACCCCGAATGAAGTCGGGAATTTATATCACACGATGATTGTTATTATCAGCGTTTTAGCAGCAATTTGGCTATTCCGTCAAAGTCACGACCGGCCCAATACGAATTTTAAAATTAAACAGCCTTTTTATGAGGGGACGGGACAGCTTGTTCAGTTTTTGCTAGTACTTATGGTGGTGGGCTTACAATTGTTACCTATGGTTATTGGCCTGGGTATTTTTGGCACCGTTCAGCAGAACGGTTTAGCAACGACCAGTTTTGAAGTCAGTTTATGGGCGGTACTTGCCATTGGACTGAGCTTGTTAACTTTCTACTTTTTAGCCTCGTCTTTGTTTGCACTCATTATTACCACCTTGCCGCAATCCACGCCTATGGCGTCTCTCCGCAGTGCCCGTAAGATTGTAAAATATCAGCGGTGGATAATTATTAGAAAATTACTAGCACTCGGGCTTATTTTTTCTGCCGTAAACTTGCTCGCGTTATTTTTAGTGATTGCAACTATTCCGGTTTTTGCGGAATTTTTTGTACTGATTTTGAGCGCAGTGATGACCCCCATCATTATCGGGACTTGGTATAAGTTATATAGAGCATTGCTATGAGCAAGCCAGGCTCGACCGAAAGAGACAGAGTGGATAAGCTCAGGCATCTTTTACAAGAATATGCCTATGAATATTATGTGCTTGATAGCCCAAGCGTAGATGATGCCGTTTATGACGGACTCATGTCTGAACTTAAAAAGCTTGAAGCAAAGCACCCAGAGCTGATTACATCTGATTCTCCAACGCAACGAGTTGGCGGTAAGCCACTTGAAGGTTTTAGGGCGGTACGTCATAGCAGCCGCATGTTAAGTCTTGATGATGTTTTTAATGAAGACGACATCGATGCATGGATAAGGCGAATATCCAAGCTTGCGTCAAACGCTAAATTTGATTTTTGGGGTGATATAAAAAAAGATGGACTTGCATGTGCTCTTGTTTATGAAGACGGCGTGTTTACGCAGGCAATTACAAGAGGTGATGGTTTTTATGGCGAAGATGTGACTGCAAACGTGCGTACTATACTATCCGTACCACTTCGACTCAGGGAGAATCAGCAAATTAAGACATTCTTGAGTGGGCGAACTGAAATCCGAGGAGAGATCGTTATGTTTAAAAAAGATTTCGAACTCCTTAATAAAAAGCGAGAGGAAAAGGGTCAGAGCCTATTTGCCAATCCTCGCAATACTGCAGCTGGCACGATTCGGCAGCTTGATCCGAAATTGGTCGCAGAACGACCACTCCACTTCTTAGCGTATGATTTGCTACGAGAAGAGCCAACCGAAATACCTACCCATGAGTTTGCATATAAAACTTTGACAACGCTTGGATTTGCCGGAGCAAAACATGGCCGTGCGCTAAAAGACGTCACCGCCATACATCAGTTTGTAGATTATTGGCAAGAAAAACGACATGATTTACCCTATAACATCGACGGACTAGTCATAAAAATAAACAACCGAGCTGTTTATCGTGAGCTCGGCACGGTTGGTAAAAATCCCCGGGGCGCCATTGCCTATAAATATCCAGCCGAACAAAGTACGACTATCGTTAAGGATATTTTTATATCAATCGGGAGAACTGGCGCGGCAACACCCGTAGCCTTACTTGAGCCGGTTGTGGTTGCTGGCAGTACAGTTCAAATGGCAACGTTGCACAACGAAGGCGAAGTAAAACGCAAAGATATACGAGTTGGCGATACGGTTATTATTCATAAAGCGGGTGATATCATTCCAGAGGTTGTAGAAGTTGTCGCGTCTCTGCGTACCGGCAAAGAAAAACCGTTTGTTATGCCTTCACATTGCCCAGATTGTAATACCAAGCTTGTCAAACAAAAAGCAGATGATGCTGTTTGGCGCTGTCCAAATTTGACTTGCCCGTCACGATCACAGAGACAGATAGAACATTTTGCCAGCAAAGCTGCCTTAGATATCGAAGGCTTAGGGGAAAAGAACGTTATTGCATTGCTTGAATCGGGGCTCATAAAAGATACGGCTGACCTGTATATGCTTACCGAAAGTGATGTCCGCAAATTAGATCGTTTTGCTGATATTTCAGCTCGTAAATTGGTTAAAGCCATTCAAGAGAAAAAGCACCCCAGTTTACCGCGCTTTCTTTTTGGTTTAGGGATCCGTCATGTGGGAGTACAAACAGCTATTGATCTTGCGAACCACTTTAAATCGCTAGAAGTTATGCAAACAGCTACCATAGAAGAAATGAGCCAAGTGGCCGGCGTGGGTGAAGTTGTAGCAGAAGCAGTGGTTGCTTGGTTTGGCGATCCGCTCAACCGAAAGTTGCTTGATAAGTTTAAGTCAGTGGGGGTATGGCCAAAGCCAGTTACACAAACAGGCGGCAAACTTGAAGGACAACGATTTGTGGTGACTGGCACATTAGAAAGTATGAGCCGCGATGAGGCGGCAGAAAAAATTCGCGCTTTAGGCGGTACGTTCCAATCAAGCGTAGGAAAAGATACAACATATCTAGTAGCTGGCAAAAATGTCGGGGAAAGTAAGCTGTCAAAAGCTAGAAAAGTCGGTACTAAAATTATTTCAGAAAAAGAACTGATGGCTTTAATATCTTGACTTCATATAAGCATTAGTTGTATAACCTAGAGTAATTCGTGCGTCGTTAGAGCGGCGCGTGAAACAAACACTTTTCAAAAAACCACCCGCCGCGGGTGGGCACGCACGAAAACCATAACTCCGGTATGATAACCGGAGTTATTTATAATTAATTTGAAAGGCTGCCAATTAGATATTGCTCACGGAGATTTCGTGCAGTAGATGAATGGCTGCCTTCGCCATCTTTCGTATTGAAGGCTTGGGTTGCATCCTCGCCACAATAGGGGCTAATACGGTCAGCACCGCCAGGATGTTCACTTAAGAAATTAGTTACGTTGTACACTTTATTTTCAATAATGATCCAACAATCCTCGTCATTGTCATGCCGTTTTATCTCATCAAGGCTGTAGGTTTGGCTTTGATTTGATTCAGTTTGTTGTGTTGTCTGCTCAGTTGAAACAGGAGAATTAGTTGTTTGGGTTGTGGCTTCATCTCTGCCCGCCAAGTAACCTCCAATAAGCACGCTACCTGCGATTACAGCGGTTATTATAATGGCGATTAAAACGACTTTTTTCATGATAATGAGAACTCCTCGTAGTGAATATTAGCTTTTTTAACGCCTAAGGTTATGAGTTGGGTTTCTAGGCTCTTCATCATAGGCGGTGGCCCGCAAAGTAAAACCTCTTGGCCAATGCCGGTTTTCTGCTTAATGGTTTCAGCTGTTAAAAAACCGTCTTTATCAGTATATACAGGAAAAATGTTGAACAAAGCGTTTTTTGTGGCGATTTTTTGTAATTCAGCTAAAAAGACAGCCTCTGACGGCTGCTTTACGCAATAATACATATCAATTTTTATATGTTGAGGATTACTGCGCGCCATTGATAGAAAGGGAGTGATACCGATGCCGCCCGCTATCCAGGTTTGGTGCGTGCCACCGATTTTAGTAGATGAAAATTGTCCATATGGACCGTCTACTCGTGCTTTATCGCCTGCTTTAAGGAGCGGGATTCGACTTGTATAATCCCCAACATTTTTGATACTAAAAACGAGTCGATCATCGGATGAGCCCGAGCTTATCGTAAAAGGGTGCTGTTCATCAGGTACACCTTTGCTATTAAAGCTCACAAACGCAAACTGGCCCGCATAACGCTGCAAAGACTTGTCGAGAGGCTTTAGCGCCACAATAGCGACGAGCTCTTTTACATGAACGGACTCTACAATATAGTCATAGGTGCGCTGCAGCGAACGATGAAAAATGGATCGATACATATAAATAACTGCAGCGGTGCCACCAAGCAAAATCATATAGATAAATAGGGGTGTTATGTGTCGGATATCGCTGCCATCAACAAACAAAGCATGATAACCGCCAATAAACACCACGAAACCCATAACTCGTTGCGCGGTGATGAACCATTGATACTTGACCTTAAAATATACCACGACTATCATGGCACTTGTTAAAGTCAATAAAGCAAATCGTCCCGCAATCAGTGCAAAGTCGCTGGTGTCAGTAAGGAATGAATATCCAGTTTTGACAGATATGCTTGCATTGAGAAGAATTAATATATTGGCATGCAGGAGCAGGCTCAACAGTGTAAGGCAGCCAATTGTGTGATGGACACGATACATTCTATCCAGGCCATGAAACAGTCTGCCTAGAATTTTAAGCCGGGCACTTAGAATCACATTAATTGATAATAACGATACGCCAACCAATCCTGCCCAGCGAGCGATTACATCCCATGAAATATCACGCCATCCAAACAGACTCCATAAAACGACGGGTGTTAGGGCTAGAAAAGCAACAAGGGCGGAGCCGGCAAGGGGTCGTTTCATTACGTCAATTATAACGCACAATATCTCCATGCACGGAGATTTGTAGATGTAAATTGGTGGAGTGTACCGGGCTCGAACCGGTGACCTCTTGCCTGCCAGGCAAACGCTCTAGCCAACTGAGCTAACACCCCAAGAATAGATAAATTCTACAATACTTTATGTTTATTGACCAGTCGGGACTGTTTTCTTGTTACAATAAGCATGTGGCAAATTTTGATAGTGACACAAAACTGGTTTACATCAAAACGAGTATTATTGTTTGTATATTTTTGCTGATTGGTCTCATCTGGATTTGGTGGGTTGTTATTTATACCAGCCCTGAAGCGGTATTTAGGGCAATGCTTAAGAATAGCTTAAGCACGACAGGTGTCACAAAAACGATTGTGCAAGAAGATCAAACCGGTTCCTTAGAGCAAATTTCTCAGGCACATTTTGGTGCCAACAATTATGTAGATGTACGCACTACAATTAGTCAAGAGAACGAATCAGGCAAAACAAAAATTGTTACTCAGACGATAGGTGATAGCAAAGATAATTATGTACGATATACCAATATTGAAATTCCTGGGCAAAACAATAAGCCTGACCCAGATTTCTCATCGTTGATTAATGTGTGGGGCAAACAGGCCGAGCCACAAACCAACGAGAATGTTTTTACTGAAGCCGTTTTTGGTGCGGTTTTGTTTGGTTTCTTACCCACAGACAAAAGAGGCGAGCTGCTTGATAGGATTGCTCGCGACGATATTTATGAAGCAGATTTCGACAGTGTTGAGCGCACCAGACACGAAGGTCGCAATGTTTATGTATATGACGTAAAAATTAAAACTGCAAAATATATTGAACTGCTCAAAAACTATGATCGTATGCTTGGACTTTCATTAACTGCAGGTCTAGAGCCGGATGTATATAATGACGCCTCGCCAATCAATGTCAAAATAACGGTAGACAGAGCGAGCCGAAACCTTGTTAAGCTTGAATATGGTGATCAGGCGAGAACTGAGGAGTACGGCGGTTATGGTATTCATCGCGAGCTACAACCACCAGACAAGCCAATAAGTCGTTCAGAGCTTGAATCTAAGCTACAAGACGTGCTAACCGAGAGCCAGATGCAATGAAAAAAATTGTAAAAAATAGCTTAGTTTCAATTTTTGGATGGCAAGTACGTCGACTTATCGCAAAAAATGACTTTCAAATAGTTGCTATTGTTGGAAGTGTCGGAAAGACGAGCACAAAATTTGCTGTTGCACGGGTTTTGTCAGAGGGCAGAAAGGTTAGATGGCAAGAGGGCAATTACAATGACCATCTGTCGGTACCATTAGTCTTCTTCGGACAAACTATGCCGAATATTTTGAACCCTTTTGCATGGATCAAGATTTTTATTCGTAACGAAAAGGTTCTTCGTCAAAAGTATCCATATGAAGTTGTGGTGATTGAACTAGGCACAGATGGGCCAGGTCAGATTTCAGCATTTAAGAAATACATACTAAATGATATTGCTGTAGTAACCTCGGTTGCTCCGGAACATATGGAAAATTTTAAAGACATACAAGCGGTAGCCAATGAAGAGTTATCAGTTGAACTGTATAGCAATAAGTTAGTTGTTAATAGTGATTTAGTTAAAGAATGCTACTTATCTAATCGTGCTGTTCCTGTAATTTCTGTGGGAGCCAATACCGGAGTGGTGCGTATTCGCAATACAAAGCTTGGAGCAGCAGCTACATTTGCTCTGCAATATAGCAGTGAGCAGATTGCGTTCACCGGCAGTTTTTATTCAAAAGCAGAAGTATATTCTGCTGCATTAGCGGCTGTCGTTGCGCGTGAACTCGGTGTAGATAATCGACAAGTCAAAGAAGCCGTTACGAAGTTACGGCCTGTTCCTGGCCGCATGCAGCGGTTAAAAGGTGCTAACGACTCACTGATTATTGACGATACCTATAATGCCAGCCCCGATGCAATGATTGCGGCGCTCGATACGCTTTACGACGAAAAGGCAGCGCATAAAATTGCATTGCTTGGGAACATGAATGAACTTGGTGTTTTTGCGAAAACAGAGCACGAAAGAGTAGGTGGGTACTGCGATCCCAAAAAACTAGAGCTTGTAGCTACGCTGGGACCAGAGGCTAACAGCTATCTTGCGGCGGTGGCGGAAGCCAAAGGTTGCAAAGTAAAACGCTTCAATTCGCCTTATGAGCTTGGAGAATATGTAAAAACACAGCTAAAGAAAAATACGGTCATTTTAGCTAAAGGCTCGCAGAATAATGTATACATGGAAGAGGCAGTCAAGATGTTATTAAAAAATCCAGATGACCAAAAGAAACTTGTGCGCCAAAGTACTGCCTGGGCTAAAGTAAAAGCTAAGAACTTTGAGCGTGTCTAAGCTTCAAGTAGCAGTTATATACGGCGGTCCGTCGAGTGAGCATGAAATATCGCTTAAATCAGCCCAAGCCGTATTGGATGCCATAGACAACACAAAATATGACGTATTACCCATCAGGATTTCTAAAGAGAATAAATGGAGCATAAACGGGCAAATTCATGAGCTCTCTGATGCATTAGATTATCTGCAACATAATAATTTTTTTGTCTTAAATATGCTTCATGGTACATTCGGTGAAGACGGCACTATTCAGATGTATTTAGAAAAGCATGGTATAGCGTTTAGTGGTTCAGGTAGCGACGCTTGCAAAACGACTATGCAAAAAAGAGTAGCCTCAAAACTGTTCTCTAAAGCCGGATTTTTAGTCCCAAACGAAATAGTATTAGACCATAAAGAAAGCTTTAATATAGACAAAATTATAAATAAGCTTTCATTACCTGTTTTCGTTAAGCCAAATGCCCAAGGATCGAGCATTGGTGTGACAAAAGTTCATACCAAAAATAAGCTTGAAGATGCGATCAAACATGCCTTTAGGCAAGATAAGGTCGTAATTGTGCAAGAATGTATTGAGGGAGATGAGGTAGCCGCCGGCGTAATCGAGGATGAAAAAGGCAAGCTCATAGCTCTTCCGCCCACCCAATTAATACCACTAACTGCTGAGTTTTTTGATTATAACGCTAAGTATATTAAAGGTGCTACCGATGAAATTACACCGCCAAATTTACCAGTTGGACTCGTGTCTAAGATTCAACAAACAGCCATTAAAGCACACAGACTTATGAATTGCAGCGGGTATTCTCGTACAGATATGATTATTAAAGAAGAGAGTATTTATATTATCGAAATCAATACGTTGCCCGGCATGACAGAAACGAGTATGTTGCCGCAACAAGTTGCAGCTGCAGGAATATCGTTTAAGGATATGATCGATATGATTATTCAAGCAGGCTTACGTCAACACAAGGTATAATGGTTTTCATGAATGAATTTAATTTTCAAGAAGCCAAAGTATACTTTGGCGACGGGCTTATTCCATTTAATGATGCTAATTTAAGCATCGCAAGTTCAGCTGTTTTGTATGGTCTTAGCGTATATACCGTATTTGCAGTCAATAAAACTTCGCGTGGATTAGCAGCTTTTAGATTAAAAGATCATTTTAATCGTCTGCTAGAATCATCCAAAATTATTGGCATGGATGATTTTGAAAAAAACTGGAATTATGAAAAATTTATTACTGCAGTTAATCAACTCATAGCTGCTAATAAGATTGAGACAGATGTTTTTGTACGAGCATCGGCACATGTTAATGAGCTAGTGCCCGGTACGAGGTCGCGAGGCTTAAAGACTACGCTCAGTATGTTTATTTATCCGGCTAAAGCAATAGTTCCACGAGACGGTGTACGGCTTAAGACAAGTGTTTGGCGGCGGGTGCCGGATGATGCTATTCCGGCACGTGCGAAAGTCAATGGTGCATATGTTAACTCAGTTCTCGCTAAGCAAGATGCCATTGATAGTGGCTATGACGATTGTATATTTTTGGATTCCTTTGGTCATGTGTGTGAGCTTTCGGCGGCTAATATCTTTTTAGTAAAGAACGGCTGCGTTATCACACCTGATACGACAAGTGATCTGCTTGAAGGTATAAACCGTAAAACTATTATTGAATTGGCAGAGCAGGAGGGCTATGCATTAGAGCAGCGTACGGTTGATTTGACGGAATTGTACGTTGCGGATGAGGTCTTTATTTGTGGAACGTCGGCTTTTGTCGCGTCAGTCAAAGAAATTGACGCGCGAATGATCGGTAACGGTCAGCGTGGGCCTGTTACTGAAAAACTCGGTAAACTACACAGTGATCTGTTGCACGGTAATCATCAACGTGCGGATACGCACCTGACACAATTTTAGCTACCTATCGTTGTATCTGTTAAGATGGTATAATTACCACTGATGAAGCGATATAATCCAAAAGAAATTGAACCCAAATGGCAACAGGCATGGGAAGAGGCGGGTATTTACTCGGCTACTGAAAATTCTCATAAGCCAAAAAAATATATTCTAGAGTATTTTCCGTATCCCAGTGGTGCTGCTATGCACGTTGGGCATGTGCGTAACTATACTATTGGTGATGCGACCGCGCGCTTCAATCGTATGCGCGGTTATAATGTACTGCATCCGATGGGGTGGGATGCGTTTGGTTTGCCTGCGGAAAATTACGCACTTAAAACTGGTATTACTCCTCGTAAAGCAATCGATGAAAATACAGCGCGTTTTAAGCGACAACTTGTGCAAATGGGGTTTGGCTACGATTGGTCGCGCGAGATAGACAGTACGGATCCTGCTTACTATAAATGGACACAGTGGTTCTTTTTGTTGCTTTATAAAAAAGGCTTGGCGTATCAGCAAGAAAGTTTGCAGTGGTGGTGTCCGGTCGACAAAACGGTATTGGCCAACGAGCAGGTAGAAGCCGGTAAGTGTTGGCGTTGCGGTAATGATGTTGAGAAAAAAGCGCTCAAACAGTGGTTTTTTAAGATAACTGACTACGCCGATCGGTTATTGACAGATCTGGATGATCTTGACTGGTCTGATGCAATTAAAGCAATGCAGCGCAATTGGATTGGCAAAAGTAAAGGTGCTGAAATTGATTTTAATATCAACGGTTCTGACGAGCTTATAAAAGTGTTTACGACTCGTCCAGATACCTTATTTGGTGTAACCTTTATGGTTCTGGCTCCAGAGCATCATATTGTAAAAAGTATTACTACCAAAGATCAAAAGAATGCGGTCGAAAACTACATCAAACAAGCACAAAATAAAAGTGATATTGAGCGTCAGGAGACGGCAGCGGAGCAAAAAACGGGCGTATTCACTGGCGCGTATGCTATTAACCCGGTTAATAATGAAAAGATTCCTATTTGGATTGCCGATTATGTATTGATGGGCTATGGTACAGGCGCTATTATGGCCGTCCCCGCTCATGATCAACGAGATTATGAGTTCGCAAAAGCATTTAATTTACCAGTAAAGTTTGTAGTTGAACCAACTTTTGGACAAGCGCAGGGCGATGATATGTATAAGAAATCGATTTTTGTGGTTTTGCGCAATCCTACAACAAACCAGATTATTGTCTTAGATTGGGGTCCGCGCCAAGAACGACACGGCGGTAACATGTTGATTGGTGGTGGTGTAGAGGATGGTGAAAGTTATCAGATAGCAGCCGAGCGTGAAATTGTCGAAGAAACAGGCTATAAGAACTTTAAATTTGTTAAAGAAGCCGAGTTTTCTGGCCACGGCTTTTTTTACTCAAATACTAAAAATAAGAATATGAATGTTTCTGGCAAAGGGTTGCTATTCGATCTCATAGACGAAGAAAAAGCTTCTACAAATCTGGATGAAGGTGAAAAGAACAAGTTTAAAGTCACATGGCAGCCTGCTGATGCCGTAGCTGCTATGTTGCATGATGGTAACC
Organism: uncultured Candidatus Saccharibacteria bacterium; assembly: GCA_964426755.1. Classification (GTDB taxonomy): domain Bacteria; phylum Patescibacteriota; class Saccharimonadia; order Saccharimonadales; family JAGQNJ01; genus CAYRRR01. The sequence continues at coordinate 106,020 of CAYRRR010000001.1, forward strand.
ACGAGGCCTTTTATCGGTATCTCGTGCTCAATGAAGTTTATAGTGGCGAAGGAGTTATGATTAACTCTGGTGAGTATAATGGCATGTCGTCTGCTGAAGTACGCAATAAAATCATCGCTGATTTACAAGCGAAAGGTTTAGCGCAAGAAAAAGTCAATTTTAAAATGCGCGATTGGCTCATAAGTCGCCAACGTTATTGGGGTGCACCGATACCAATGATCCATTGTCAACAATGCGGTATCGTGCCAGTACCCGAAGATCAATTACCGGTAAAGCTACCCGAACTTTCAAAGTTTGAACCGAGTGGCGATGGCCGCAGCCCTTTAGCTAACGTGCCCGACTTTGTAAATACGACATGTCCTCAATGTGGTGGCAAAGCCGAGCGCGAAACTGATACGATGGATGGCTTTGCGTGCAGCAGTTGGTATTTCTTGCGTTTCGCTGATCCGCATAATGATACCGCTGCTTTCTCTGAAGATAAAGTAGAGTTTTGGTTACCAGTTGATGATTATATTGGCGGCGCAGAGCATGCCGTCATGCATCTTTTGTATGCACGCTTTTGGACAAAGGTTATGTACGACGAAGGCTTAATTAACTTTACAGAACCATTCACGAGCTTACGGAATCAAGGCATGATTCTAGCCCCAGACGGGTTAAAGATGAGTAAAAGTAAGGGTAATACTATAGAGCCCGATGGTTTAATTGACCAAGGTTACGGTGCAGACTCTATACGGCTCATGGAGCTGTTTATTGGCCCATGGAACCAATCAGCAAACTGGAGTGTGGAAGGTATGGGAGGGACATTTCGATTTCTGCAGCGGGTGTGGACGCTTGTGCAAGAGTATATTGCTGCTGGTTCAAAGAATACAGCCGGCAATAAAGAATTAATGGTTCTGTCTCATCAAACAATTGCTAAAGTAAGTAAAGATCTTGAAGCATTTGGCTTTAATACGGCCATTGCGAGTCTCATGGAGCATGTCAATGCTCTCTATAAAATCAAAGCCAAGGACGGTTTTATGGCTAAAGAATGGGCAATTACCTTTGAGATACTGTTGAAGTTACTGGCGCCATTCGCACCCCATATTACTGAAGAATTGTGGCAAGATTTAGGTAACGAATCCTCAATTCATACAGCTGATTGGCCGATTCACGACGAGAAGTATCTTGTTGCTAAGTCGGCAACGATTGTTGTGCAAGTTAACGGCAAGGTTCGGGCAAATATTCAAATCCCAGTTGATAGTTCTCAAGAAACAGTCGAACAGGTCGCAAAAACTGACGAAAAAGTGACAATCTATCTTAAGAACAACCCAAAAAAAGTTATATACGTACGAAATAAGCTCATCAACTTTGTTGTTTGATGATTGGCCGGTGTCGCAGCGACAAGAGTCTAGCTTCACTGATTAGAGGACTTGAGAATTCTGTAATAATTTGCTATAATAATTACGATACAATAACAAACATAAGGAGAAGAGCGCTTTTTATGGGTAAACCCAAGAAACGAACTACCCCGCGACGTACTGGTAATCGACGCAGCCATTTAGTGGTGAAGCTTGCTCGCGCCGTTAATGCAAAATCTCCGGTAAAGGCCTATACGACCCGCCGAGAGTCTGGCAAAAAAACTGCCAAAACCGCCTGAACAGCGATACAAAAACGGGTATAATATTAAATATACCGCTAATGTTCAAAGAAGAGGATATTTAACAATATGGCATCTAACCGTCACTTGGGCCGAATCATTGCACTTCAAACCTTGTATGAGCAAGACTTTCGTCGCGATTGCAAAGATAAGTCGCTCAAGCTTGATGATGTGCTTGAGAGAAATATCGACCGGTATAGCAAAACTGTAGATGACATAGAGTTCATTCGCAACTTAGTTGTCGGGGTAGATAAGCACGATAAATATCTAGATGAAGTGCTGCAACCAATTGCACCCGATTGGCCGCTTGACCAAATTGCGCGTATGGATCACATGATCTTGCGTATTGGTGCTTACGAGCTACTATTTGCCGAAACAGCAGTACCTTCCAAGGTTGCCATCAATGAAGCGGTTGAGCTGGCTAAGTCGTTTGGCGGAGATAATTCTTCAAAGTTTGTCAACGGCGTACTCGGTACACTCATTAAGCAAAAAGAAGATGGCAAGCTTCCCCCTTATACGGCATAAAAGGAGATTAATCATGAAACGACCTAAACCAATTCAAGGCTTTAGAAAATTTGTCACCCGGCGTAAACCGGTTATTAAAGAGGTGCTTCGTGAACCGACTGCCGGAGGTATCGTGTACCGCAAAAAAGCCAAAAAAGTTGAAATCTTACTTATCCAAGACGCGAAAGATCGCTGGACTATTCCAAAAGGTCATATCGAAGAAGGTGAGGCAGCCAAAGACACTGCCGCCCGTGAAATCAAAGAAGAAACCGGACTTGAAAAATTACGAGTATTAAACTGGTTAGGTAAAATTAACTTTCGGTACCGCCGACAAAACAGTTTGGTTTTAATGACTACCGATATTTTTTTAGTTGAAGCTCAAGGTGACACCGATGCCTTAAAACCTGAAGATTGGATGAACGGCATTAAGTGGTTTCCCGCACAAGAAGCACTTGATAAAATTGAATATGAAGATATTGGCAAAATCATTTTATTAGGATTAAATCGAATACGTAAAGCCGCCTAAAGATGCAAGATACAACTAAATTTCAAGACTTTGCACGAAAAACGCTTGGCGTAGAATTTAAAGACATCTCATTACTGGTAACGGCTTTTACGCACCGCTCTTACGTTAATGAGCATCGTAAAACTGCTAAAATTCATAATGAACGATTAGAGTTTTTAGGTGATGCCGTCCTTGAGCTGGTTGTGACAGAGTATTTATATTCGCATTTTGATGAGCCAGAAGGAATCTTAACTAACTGGCGCAGTGCGTTGGTGCGGACCGAGAGCATCAGTGATGCCGCCAAAAATCATGATTTTGAACCGTTATTGCGTTTAAGTAGAGGTGAGCGTCGCGGCACTGAGCGTGCTCGGGCTCAGATTTTAGCCAATTGTTACGAGGCGGTAATAGGTGCTCTCTATCTTGATCAAGGATATGACGTGACTAAAAATTTTATTGAAAAGACATTACTCATAACCTTTGAAGAGATATTAAACAGCGGTTCATGGATGGATCCTAAGTCACATTTGCAAGAAAAAGCTCAAAGCAAAGAAGGTTTTACGCCAGTGTACCGTGTTTTGAGTGAAGAAGGACCCGATCACGATAAAATCTTTACAGTGGGTGTATTCGTGGGCGAAAACATGCGTGGTCAAGGGGTTGGACCGAGTAAGCAAGCTGCCCAGCAGCAAGCTGCTCAGAACGCTTTACAGTTCTATCTCTAGTCTTTAGTTGACAACAGAGGCCGACACCTGTAAAATATATCGGACGCTTAAGTATTAATTCTGTAAGGAAGAAAGAGAGCTAATCAAAAATCAATGCTAGCTATTCGTTTACAACGAACCGGACGTAAAGGGCACGCTCAGTACCGTGTTGTCGTTCAAGACTCTCGCTTGACCCCTACGAGTGGTCGAGTGGTGGCGCGCCTCGGTCATTATGATCCACACACCAAAGACTTGGTTTTGAAAAAGGACCAAGCAGAGTTTTATCTTAAGAATGGTGCGCATCCGTCAGATCGCGTCATTAAGCTCTTAAAAAAAGAGGGTGTAACGCTACCAGCATGGGTAAGCGAACCTATTGAGCAAAGCCGTACCACACGAAACGCTGAAAAATTGCGTAAAAATCAACCAAAAGATGAGACGCCGAAAGATGATGCTCCAGAAGAAAAGCCAGCTGAAGTCGAGGCACCTGAACCATCTGAAGACCAGTCTCAAGAATCAACACAAGAATAGTAGTTTTTTGACTTTGCTATAATAAAGCAGTAATTGAGATAAGGAAGGAACTTCTTACCATGAGTACCATCGACCAGCAGTTTGTAGAGTTTATTGTCAAATCCGTTGTCGGCAATCCCGATGCAGTGCAAGTTACTCGTAAAATTGACGAACGAGGAGTTCTATTAGAGCTAACCGTTGATCCGCAGGATCTTGGACGTGTTATAGGCAAGCGCGGAGCAGGTGCTCAAGCGCTCCGAACTCTTTTGCGTGCATTGGGTACAAAAAACGATGCTCGTTATAATCTGAAGATCGTAGATAATGGAGATGCCGTAGATAAAAGTGATAATAATTCAGCGGTAGAGAAGGCGAATAATGATCCCGATGCTGGTACAGCCACAACACAAACAGATGAACCAGCTGATGAAGACGATGCAGTAGAAGAAAACTCACGTACTGAGAAAACACGTCGTGAGCTAGAAGAGCTTGACGACCTCGACATTTAAGAAAAGTCTATGAAGATTCAAATCATCTCATTATTCCCAGAGATGTTCGATGGTGTGCTCAATACCAGCATGCTCTATAAAGCACAAGATAAAAAACTTGTTTCGTTTCAGCATATAAATTTGCGTGATTTTGGTCTGGGGCCACGCAAGCAAGTCGATGATGTGCCGTATGGCGGTGGTGACGGCATGCTGTTACGGCCAGAGCCATTGTTTGCGGCGGTTGAGGCGGCAAAAAAGAACGATTCGCATGCAAATGTTTATTTAATGACTCCTCGTGGTGAAAGATTGGTACAACCAGTTGTACAAGAAATTGCTGCATCTGATCGGGGAATGATTATTATTTGTGCCCGTTACGAAGGTTATGACGAGCGTGTGACAGCACTGGTAGATAGACAAATTTCTATTGGCGATTATATCTTGACGGGTGGAGAGCTTCCGGCAATGGTTTTAATAGATAGTGTTGTGCGGTTATTGCCAGGAGTTTTAGGTGGTGAAACCTCTGCTCAGATTGAAAGTTTTAGTGATGGTAAGACACTCGAATATCCGCAGTATACCCGTCCGGAAGATTATAATGGCTTAAAAGTCCCTCCTGTTCTATTAAGCGGTAACCACGCACAAATTGCTAAATGGCGAGAAGAAAATTCAAAGTCGACATAGTATTAAAAACATGACATAATAAAATTATGTCGGGAGAAGAAATTACTTCTTTTGAGTTTGTCAAAGAGCAAATGACTGTTTATTTTGATCGCGCAAAAGATAAACTCAGTCATTTTTATTTCGCTGCTGATGCGGATAGAGAGGCCTTTCATAACTCGGTGGGCCTCTCTTTTGAGTCTGAAAGACAAAAGGGGGCTCTTATTCCCACTATCAGCAAATCAAGCGAAGAGGGTTTGGTAGTAAAAGTTGAGCCAGACAGCCTTATGGAACTCTCTGAGGCGCTCACCCAAGATACGGGCTTTAGTCCAGCTGATGTAGCAAAACTTCTAGTAGGAATAGGCGTAGCCAGAGCCATGCTTTTCTTTAAGATGCCAAGCACAGCTTTTAATACTGATCCAAGTCAAATAGAGCGCTTTGAAGAGATATTGTACGATGATCAGTCATTATTATCGCAGGCATATATTGCTGATCCAAAAGGTGAAGCTAATTTGGTAGAAACTATCGGCCGGCTAGACCATGATGACAGGCTGAAGATTAATACACTGCGTTTTCTGGCTGGTATAAGTTTGCAGCACCTTACAGATTCGCTGCCGTTGCAGCACACTATTGCTAAAGTGTTCCATCCACTTTTGTTCGGCGATCAAAAAAAACGCGAAATGGATTATAAGATGGCGTTAGTTCTGACTGAAGATACAGAGCAGGCTGAAAAGTATTACGATAGTACCGTAGATCACGTGTTGATTGCATTAAGTTTTCCGATGTCACCATCCGAAACGGTGCGACTAATCGTTCATAATGAGGATGACGCTTAATGTAAGTTATCTCACTGAACTCGTAGGCTGCAGCACTTACAGTTATGACTACACGGAGGAAATATGCAGCCAGATGATAAAAAAGATGATACGGCACCACAAAGAGATGCTTCTCGGCTAAATAGTGCAAATAGGACGCCTAATGAGTCAGATCTTGGCACCGAGCTACCACAAGATCATGCAACGCCGTTTTCGCCACCCTCAGGGGTGCAGGACCGGATTGATGATACTCACCAGGTGACCGATTCAAATATCGACCCTGATGAGCGCTATCATAAAGGCATTGAAGGGGCTGCAGGCGTAGACCTACCGGGGCAGGCTGCCGATGAAAGTGGTGATATTCCTGAAATACAAGAAAGTTAAATATGAAGCGCACACGTTATTCGATCAAAAAAATGATTAGTGCTACTATAGGTTTTCCGCTGGTGGTATTAGGCATTATTTTAATTCCATTGCCTGGCCCCGGTTTGCTAACAAGCCTGTTGGGCTTGTTTGTATTGTCGTATGAATTTGACTGGGCAAAAACGCGCAAAGAGCAAACCTTAAAAGAGCTTCATAAAATTATACAAAGGGCTCAAATGAGAGCTGACCGGATTGCTAATTATCAAAAAGACAATAAATCTTCATAATACGACCGTATCAAATAGAATTAACTCTTGATAAGTCTGTTATTTGACTTAGGCATGATAAATCAGCATAAACCATTTCACCAAAGTATCGATGTTTTTCTGCTTAAAAACCGCAGCAGTTTTTTATTTTAGGTGGAATGACGTAAGAGCTGGTAGCTGCTGCTACAATATCTTCATGAGCAATATTAAAACTAAAGTCAATGATGCGAGTGTTGATGATTTTATTAACAGCGTTGAAGACGAAACTAAACGTCGTGATAGCTTTACGTTACTTGAAATGTATAAAAAAACTACGGGTGAAATGCCAAAGATGTGGGGCAGTAGTATGATAGGCTTTGGCCAATACCACTATAAATCGGAACGAAGCCGTCAAGAAGGTGACTGGCCACTTGCAGCTTTTTCGCCTCGTAAGCAAAGTTTAACGCTATATCTCATGAGCGGATTGACTAACCTTACTGATTTGCTGATTGGTCTGGGTAAGCACAAAACAAGCAAGGGTTGTCTTTATATACAGAAATTGGCAGATGTCGATTTAAACGTGCTAACAAAAATAATAGAACAATCATATAAAGATTCTAAAGCTAAATTTTCATGAAAGGCATTACCTAGATTTTTTTGCATGTAGCCCCGAACGCTTGCGCTGCTTCTCAATCAAAGTGGTCGCGGCTTGAACACTATCGAGATAATTTCTTGCTTCAGAGGTTGCAATTAAAGGTTCGCCGGAAACCGGGGTTACTTTGATGGTGCTCGTATACAATCGAGGCTGCTTAGCAGTATTTTTACGCACGCCTGTAGCTACATTAATTTTTTCAATATTCATTCGTTTTCGTAATTTTTCCCAAAACAGAGCAAGATGTCTTTCGCCAGCTATCAGCTGATCTTCAGGTGTATCAGAGACAGGTACATTGATAGTGAGTGGTGAATCGATGTCGGCTTTGGATGGTGTAATGGCTCTTAATATATCTCGAATTGACACTAAGCCAGTCGGTCGAAATTTGCGGTCTATCAACACTACGCTATTATGCGGTGAATTCGTTAGATGAACAACAAGATCTGTTTTGCTAGAGTCGGCCGGAAGAGAATCTACCATAGTTGTGGCATAACGCCGCACTGGATAATCAGCGCGAAACTTCTTTTCACCTCCACGGGAGTAAAAACCGACAACCGATCCTTCAGAAGGGTAGCGACGTTTCACTGATGGTTTTATGAATGCGCGCGCTAAGTCGTTTCGAGTGATAATGCCACCAATTGCGCCGGTATCTTTAGCAAGAATGATGCGTGATACGCCCGTATCTTTTAGCTGGTTGTAAATATCACCAACCAGTGAATCGATAGGCGCAGTCACTGGTTTTTGAACTGATATGGCGCTACTTATCTTTTGCAATACATCTGAATCGCCAATGATGTGGTTTATGATATCATGACCATTCACTACACCAATGATTTTTCTAGAGTCGTCAAAAACGGGCAGAGTATAAATTTTTGTAGCAAGCATATGAGTGACGACTTCGTGCAGCAATGTCTCTTCGGTAAGGGTGGGCGGCACCATTAATACCGTTTCTACTTTTGTGTCATAAGGGAAGTGGTTGGTGTAGAGCGTTTTGTAGGGCGACACCAGTCCCATAAAATCTCCAGACTCATCAAAGATGAATACAGCCTCATGGCTAGAAGTAACTTTTGAGAGAACGCTGCCGAGTGTTTTTTCGATTGTATCAGTTATTACGGTATCTAGCGGCTTCACAAGACCAGTAAGTTTCCTCGTGTTAATCGCACTCGCAATTTGTTGTAGCATACTTATATTATGACTTATGCAAGCAGAAGTGGCTGTACGTTTTCTTATTGCGTAAATGTAATTAGTATGTAACAAATATACTTTGTTTTTGAATGTATTAGCTCACCAAAAACTTTATAAAGCGGTCTGTCAGCTTAAGTATGTATTTCTATTATTACCGCGACGTTTGTTTGTAATTTATCTTTAAACATTGGTTATGAAACTATGGCTGGGGATGAGGGATTCGACTTACCTTCGGCGAGCCCACAACTTTTGCTTTGCAAACAAGTTCGCAAGTGAAGATTGCTTTGCGACATGTCACCGACATGTTTCACCCCGATCACTTTCGTTCGGGTGTTCAAATTGCTGAGCTAAGAAAAAACGAGCCCCGAAGACTCGCCTTTTCTTGGCTGGGGATGAGGGATTCGAACCCCCGATCATGGGACCAGAACCCACTGCCTTACCGCTTGGCTAATCCCCAATAAGGTATAAAAAACGTTTTAAAATTGTCCTTGTCGACAACGCTGGCTTCTAATGACCATGCTGACTGCTTTTTGACACTCTAACAGGGCTATTTTATCAGGGATAAAGATAAAATTCTAGAGGTAGGGCATTTATTACCATGAGCAATTTTTTATTTCGATAAAATCTTGTATAGTCACGTTTATGAGTTTAGCAGCTTGGGTTTCATTGTTATTGTTCTTTCTTATTACGCCTATTATTTTGTTGCATTTTGCGGTCATGCCGGCTCTGAATCAGTTGAAATATACGTATGAAAGCGCTGATACAACTGCTCGACACATTATTGAGCAATAGGCATTCCCCAATCTTCTGTTATACTTTTAGTAAATAACCTAAACAAATACTCCTATGATTGAAATTTTATATAGTACGAACCACAGCCCGGTTATTCAGCGGCTAGAAAAAAGCAAAGCCGGGGCCTGGATTAATGTTATCGAGCCGACCAAAGAAGAGCTTGAGTCGCTGGCTGATACCTATAATCTTGACATTGACTTATTGGTTGATGCCGTAGATATTTATGAAACACCACGTATTGAACAAGAAGGAAGTGATACCTATATCTTCTCTCGTTACTGTTATCCGCAAGGACGTGACATTGCAACAGAGCCACTACTCATTATTTATACAAAAAATCATCTCTTCACAATAGCACGCATAAAAAGTACGGTACTCGAGCGTCTTACTGGCGGAATTGAACCGGTTGCCACCACTCAAAAGACAAAAACGTTGTTGCAAATTTTGGCAGCGATTAACTTTTCGTATGAACGCAACATGTATAGTGTTAACAAACTATTGCTAAGCCTTAGAAGTAAGTTAAGTAAATCAGACATTAGAAATGAATACTTTATTGAATTTATTGATATTGAAGAGAACTTAAATGAGTATCTTACTGCCTTGCAACCTCAAGCGGTTATGTTTAGAAACCTACTAAATGGACGTTTCTTGCCGCTTTATGAACAAGACAAAGATTTAGTTGAAGATTTATCTTTAAGCACGAATGAGCTGATAGATTTGATCAAATCAAGACTTAAAACAATATCAAACATTCGTGATGCCTACTCAACCATTATGGCAAATAACCTAAACCGAATCTTTAAGCGCCTAACCAGTATTGGCATATTTATGGCAGTGCCAACGATTATTGCGAGTTTATATGGAATGAACGTAGCACTACCAAACGATGACAGCGCATTTGCCTTTTGGGAGATCTTGCTTACAATCTCAATAATCACCGGACTTGTAGTTTACATCTTTAAAAAACTCAAATGGCTTTAACAACACCCGAACAAAAACAGTTACCAGATTTTAGTGCCCTCGAAGGTATTAAGAAGCAGTCACTTATGTCGGTTTATTTTGCGGTAAGTGTGGCTGCTTATGTGCTTACAATGATTATTTCTGCCAAAACCGGGAATGCGGTGCCCCTGATGATTGTGATGGCACTAAGCGTTGTCGGTCTTTTGATCGTCTATTTGCAACAAAAAAAGCTTAAAAAAGCTAACATAGAAAAGTTTGCGCAATTTGCAGTAATAAATAATTTTGATTATGTCAACACAAACCGTCCGACCGGCAATGAAAGCGGTACGGTTTTCGGTCTGGGTACTGATCGAAGGCTTGTTAATATTATTGCCGGTCGCATTCGCAATTTACCATTTAGGACGTTCGAGTATAAATATACAATTCGAAGAGGCAAATCGACTCACACTATAGATTTGCAAGTTTTTGAAATAACCTTGCCTCGCATATTGCCGCATATGGTTATTGACTCATTGGTCGAATATGGTAACTGGAATGGCTCGGCGTTACCAATTAGTTTTGATAAATCTCAGAAAATTGAATTGGAAGGCGATTTTCATAAGTATTTTGCGCTCTATGCACCGGATAAATACGGCATTAGTGCTCTGTCAATCATTGCTCCTGATGCAATGGAGGCGCTGATGAGGTACGCAGCGATGTGCGATATAGAGATTATTGATAACAAAATATATTTCTTATGGGCTGATGTAGCTAACAGCAAGCAACAATATGAAAAAATCTTTGAGACGATAAATGGAGTTATGGCAGAGATCGAAGATAAGCTAACCCGTGGTGATATCTTTGCTCACGATACGCATGCAAGGGTGCATGCTGAAGCTGCCGAAAAAGGTGTCAGACTTAAGAAAAGTCGGTGGCCGGGAAGAATAATAGTCGGCGCTATTATTTTTTATTTTGCGTCCGTCATGTTCCAGGATATTATTCCATATGGAGTAAGAGAGGCTATTTACTGGCTTGGAATGGGTGGAGTCTATATATTGACTTTTATCGGTATCGTTTGGTCCTTACTTCAGTCGAGGCGTAAGCGCAACCTGCAAACACAGCTCCGTCAACGTAATTATAATTAATCGCGCACAATTTTGATATTTTTCAGTTCTTCAGGCAAAAAGCCCCCAGTGTGTTTGAAACCTGCTTGCCATTGATAATCTTTTTGGTAGCCCAAATCTTTCATGAGCTTGGTTGGGGCATTTCTAAGGTGCAAGGGCACGGCTGCATCAGGAAAATCTTTGGCCGCTTTCGTAGCAGCGTACATAGCGTCAGCCACCGTGCGAGATTTTGGTGATTTTGCTAAAACGAGCGCACATTGATAGAGATTGTATGAGCATTCTGGCATACCGATGCGTTCTACGGCTTGAAAGGTGCTAACCGCTTGATTTAACGCCGCCGGAGCAGCAATGCCAATATCTTCACTGGCAAAAATTACCATTCGTCGAGCAATAAATTTTGGATCTTCACCTGCATCTAACATGCGAGCTAAATAGTACAAAGCAGCATCAGGTTCGCTGCCACGCATGCTTTTAATAAAGGCACTTATTAAGTTGTAATGATATTCGCCTTGTTTATCATATCCGGGCAAACGCCGCTGCGCCGCTGTTTTCACTGCGTCAATCGTCACCTTACCCTTGGATAATTCAAGCGCAAGTTCTAAGTTGCCAATAGCTACTCTCGCATCGCCGCCAGATAGCTCTGCCAGATAATCCAACGCTTTTTTATCAACTCCTGCTGTGGTCTTAAGACGCTTCAGTGCCCGCTTTAAAATTGCAATAATATCATCTTTTGAGTGCGGGTTAAGTACCAATACACGACTACGTGATAGAAGCGGTGTAATAACTTCAAAACTTGGATTTTCAGTTGTAGCGCCAATAAGCGTGATGAGACCACTTTCTACATGGGGCAGAAAAGCATCTTGTTGTGATTTATTAAAGCGATGAATCTCGTCTACGAATAGCAACGTTTGCATGCCCAGCCGCTGATTTTCTTCGGCTCGTTTAATAACTTGTCGCACCTCTGCCAAGCCGGCTGTTACGGCTGATAGCTCAATAAAGTCAGCCTCTACCTCTTTGGCAATAATACGAGCTAGTGTTGTTTTGCCACTGCCGGGCGGGCCCCATAAAATAAGCGAAACGGGTCGTTTGTGTTTAATAATTTCACGCAGGATTTCACCCTCTCCTAATAGATGAGTTTGTCCGATCACTTCACTAATAGATTGGGGTCGCAGCGTATCAGCTAGCGGAGCGTCCTTGTTCATAAGTAGTAGTATACTCTGTTGCCGAGCGGTGTATACTAAAAGTCAGTAAGAGGGAGACTACAATGATACGGCATAAGCTAATCATCTTGGGTGTGGCGTTTATAACAGTAATGGTGTTGGCAGGTGTGGGAACAGCTCGGGCTCAAACAGTGCGGTCCGGAGACTCGGTTACTGTCAAAGCAGGTGAAAGAGTAGATAGCATGCTGTTTGCAGCTGGCAATAATGTTGATATAGCTGGCGAGGTTAATGGTGATGTGTACTGTGCGGGTCAAAGCGTAATAATTAGTGGCACGGTGCAGGGTGATGTGTTTTGCGTTGGTCAAAATGTAAGAATTGCCGGCAAAATTGAAGGTAGTGTACGTGTTGCAGGTCAAAATGTCACGCATGGTGGAGAGGTTTTCGGTAGTATGACTGTTGCCTCACAAAGTTTTACAGCGGAAAGTTCAAGCCGAATCGGCAGAGACTTATTGGGCGGAACCCAAACAGCCAATCTTGACGGCATCATTTCACGAGATGTCGCACTCGGAGCGGCTACCGGCTATATTACAAATCAAATTGGGCGAAATGTTAAAGGCGATATTGCTAACTTAACGTTAACAAGTAACGCACGCGTGGGGGGTGTAATCGAATATACAAGCGCAAATGAACCAACGGTTAATGAGGGGGCTCAAATAGCCAGCGGCATACAGCGCAAAACTCCACCTAAAGCCGAAACAAAGCCCCGTTACGCGCCTTTAGCGTTTACGTTCATGACGATTCTCTATATTTTCGTTGCATTGTTGCTTGTAATTCTGGCCTTAGCTGTACTAATTCCTCAAATATTACACGATGCATCGACTCGCTTAATGCGACAGCCAGGCAAGGTTATGGGTATTGGCTTGTTGGCGGGCTTAATTGTGCCGGTGCTAATAGTTTTATTATTGATCTCAATTGTTGGTATACCGCTGGCATTGCTCGTAATCTTGCTATGGTGCACTATTGGCATGTTGAGCGGTCCATTTTCAGCTTACGCATTGGGGCGGCTAATGTTAAAAGATAGCAAAAGCCCTATTTTAATCGCATTATTAGGAGGCAGTGTTTTATTATTGCTTTACTTTGTACCGTTAATTGGCTTTTTTGCGCTCATTGGAGCCCATATAATTGGAACAGGCATGATAATTAATGACGCAATGTATCGATTGCCTAAGCCTGACCAAAAAGTTAGAACCAAACTTAAATAGTTGTAAGTGTTCATACAGACTACTATTTATTAGTAAGCTGCAAGAGGTTTATTAAAAAGTAAGTTATAGTAATTATGCTTTTTGTAACGTACAATAGATGTGATTGATGAGCAGTCGGTTAGTAGTTCAAGCCAAAAGTACCACAAAAGAACGCATGAAATTTGCGGGTATCCTTATATTTTTATCAATAGCCGCAACACTGATGGGTACACTGAACGGTTTTAATGGCCAAGAATGGATACGGTGGTTTTTGGGCGGATTTTTAATTATGTTCGGTGGCTTTAAGATGATTGGTATCGAAGTATTTTTGCGGGTTTTTCCGCTTTACGACCTCATAGCTAAGCGATTTGCGCTATATAAATATGCCTATCCTTTATTGCAGGCTTTTATTGGTATGTGGTACATCACCGGCTTAAGTCCGCTCCTTCGTGACATCATAGTGCTGGTTATTAGTTTTTCTGGTTTGTGGGGCATGCTAAAGCTTGTTTCGGCTCGGGGTGCGGTACGACTGGCATACCTAGGAAATATTATCCAGCTTCGTTATTCGACGGTAACAATTATTGAAAATGCCACTATTGTAACACTAGCTATCGTAATGCTCGCTACAGATATCGCGCTTTAAGCTATAATATCTCTTCGCCTGAACACGAGCCATGAAATTATGCCGGTCAGTATTATGACAGCTAGAAAGAAATAAATATTTGACCAGTTATAAGTCGATTCCATAATTTTGGCCGGTTGGTAATAATTGAATGCAAATATTTTTGACGGCCATTTGAGCCATTCCGCCGCACCTATGAGCGAAGCGATAATGTAGCCGCCGAGTGCGTACAGCGTAGCGATGCCAACACTGGCAATGCGAGCCCTACCGAACGAGGTGATCATAAATGATATCGATCCAAACGAAACAGCCATAAGCCAGCAGACTATCGAAGTCAGTAAAATGCCAACAGTACTTACTTCAAGTCTTACGATTTTTGATAATAGTGTGGTTACGATTGTCGCTAACAAAGCAACAACAAGCGTTATAATCAGTCCGGCTAGAGCTTTGCTGACAAGTAGCCTTGAGCGAGATATTGGTCGACTTAATAATAGCTCTAAGGTGCCTTCTTTTTCTTCTTTGCCAATAAGTGACGCGCCAAGTGAAATAGCCAATATGCCTAATAACATTGGCAGCATCAGGTAAAAAATTTGGCTACTTAAATAGCCAACAGGAGACATAAAGTCACCTGTATCAGACAATAGGGCCATGGCAGAATCGGGAATATCAGCAAATGCTTGCTCTAATTGTTGAGACTGATCCCTAAAAGAAGGGTAGAAGGCAAGATTTAACGCAATGAAGGCAACAATGCCAATACTCCACCACATAATGCTCCAGCGTCGTTGCCATAATTCCGACGTAATAATGCTATGCATTTTTGTCTCCTGTTCCGTAATAACGCATAAACTCTTCTTCAAGATTTAACTCCTTGGTAGTAAGATGAGCAATTTTTTGTTGAGACAAGAATTTTAATAAAGGTTCTAAGCTGCCTTTGACATGTATTACAAATGCGCCGTTTTGGTTCATTGCCTTTTTAACGCCTGCAATTTTACGAATATCACCCAAAGAAACCTTATTGTTAAATACCACTTCGAACGTTTGCGATGCTTCAAGAGCCATATCAGCAATTTTATTTTCACTTACCAGTTTACCGTCACGAATAATACCAACACGATCACACATTTTTTTCACTTCACTCAAATTGTGACTGCTGACGAACACTGTTGTGCCATTTGCTTGCAAGCGATTAACGAGTGCATAAAAAGCTTCTTGCATCAGCGGATCAAGCCCGTCCGTTGGTTCATCTAAAATTAATACCTTAGGTTCATGCATGCATGCTTGAATGATTCCAATTTTTTGTCGATTTCCTTTTGATAAATCGCTTATGCGCTTTGTTAAGGTGGCATTAAAGGTCTTCACCAGTTCTTTAACAGCAATTTTGCGTTTCGGCGGCTGCAGGCTCGCCATAAAGTCTAAGAACTGTTGACCTGTCATCTTCTCATACGCTTTGAAGTCACCAGACAGATAGCCTAAGTGTTGACGTAGCTGGACTGCATCCTTAACGATGTCATAGCCTAAAATTGATGCGGTACCTTCAGATGGCTGGAGAAAGTTTAGCAAGGTTCTAATTGTTGTTGACTTCCCGGCACCGTTAGGTCCAAGAAAGCCGTATACCTCGGCTTTTTTTACCGTAAGCGTAAGATCTTTTAAAGCATATGCTCCGCTTGAGGCATAGCGCTTGCTAAGACTTTTAATTTCTATCGTATTTTCAAGTTCCATTGATTCTAGTGTAGATAATCACGTGCTACTATTCAATGAATGAATGATTTATTACGGCAATCATCTGAAATTGTTGCCCCGGCGCTACTTGGTTGGCGGTTGGTGCGAACACTCGAGGGCAAACAACTGGCTGGCATGATTGTAGAAACAGAAGCATACGATCAAGCAGATGCTGCCAGTCACAGCTATAAAGGTATGACTGCGAGAACCCGAGTAATGTTTGGTGAGCCTGGTCATGCGTATGTTTACTTTACTTACGGAATGCACTACTGCGTGAATGTTGTGACCGGACGAAAAGGACGCGGCAGCGGTGTGCTGATACGCGCCCTTGAGCCACTTGAAGGAATTGAATCCATGCGTCAATTCAGAAAAATTGATAATGTCGGCAGCCTTACAAATGGGCCGGCAAAGTTATGTCAAGCTTTAGCGATTGATAAGGCCTTTAATGGTCACAAGCTCTCAGAGCCACCGCTGCAGCTTATGCCTCCGCTTGATAATCGTTCACTAAATATCAAATCGTCCACCCGAATAGGTATTAGTCGAGACACGCATCGGCTGTGGCGATTTTACGTCAAAGGCAATGCCTATGTTTCACATCCCAAGCATTAGCGGTATTATAGAGATATGACTAAAGCCGTTAAGGCAAGCAATAAAAAAAGTTTCCCGATATTAGTTGCTTTGCTGGTATCATTTTTGGTTTTTACCCTGCTTGCTAAAAGTAATACGATGCTGGGGATAGAGCAAACCATTTTTCAGTTCTTTCATCGCATACCCGAAAAATTGGACGTCATAGTCATTAATATTACTCATTTTGGCAGCACGGCCGCTTTATATAGTATGGCAACTGTAACCTTTATTTTGGGTCAAAAAAAGCTCGGCTGGAGTCTTCTTATTAATGGCATGGGCGCTTATTTATCGGCGTGGCTACTGAAAGAGTTAATTATGCGGCCTCGTCCGGTTGGCTTATGGAACGAGGTTTTAGCGCGCGAAGGTGGTGTTATTAGTTACGGGTATCCTTCCGGTCATGCTGCAGTTGTCGCTGCTATTGCAGTAACACTGTGGCCGCATGTTTCAAAACAATATCGTCCCTGGTTGGTTGTAATAGTGGCTGCCGTAGGATTAACAAGAATTATTCTGGGTGTTCACGCGCCGCTTGATATAGTGGGTGGGGTTATACTGGGCGCTATTGTTCCCATAGCCACGAGAGTCATTTTTAAACATTTGTCCGTTAAATAATACATTGCATAAATTTCTCCGTAGGCTTATGCTTAAAGTTGGAAGTGTGAGGCTTCCCATCGACCCTGGCGAATTAGCCGGGGTCTCATGTTTTACAGTTATAGTCACGAAGTAATTTCTATTTTGCAATGATTGCTCATGCTGGCATACTTATTAGTATGTCAACACTCTCTTATGTTGTTATATTTTCAGCTATCGGTGGGTTATTCTCATTGATTGGCGGCATTTTACTGCTACGATCTAAGCGCTCGGCCAGTACGCTGGTTCGGTACGCTACGCCTTTTGCCGGCGGAGCTCTCTTGGCAGCGGTCTTTTTAGACTTACTTCATGAAGGAATAGAACAAAGCGGTACTGACACGGTATTATTAGCAGCTTTGTCAGGAATGATTCTGTTCTTTTTAGCTGAAGGTTTTTTGCACTGGTTTCACCATCATCATCACCATGACGACAACAGTCGCGATCCTTCGGCTGTACTGGTGATAATAGGTGATACCCTGCACAACGCGCTTGACGGTGTAGCAATCGCGGCATCATTTCTTATTAGCGTTCCTACAGGAATTGTTACAACCGTTGCTGTTGCAGCTCATGAAATTCCCCAAGAAATCGGAGATTTTGGCCTGTTACTATCAAAGGGCTTGAGCCGCAAAAATGTTTTGCTGGTTAATGTGATGAGTGCTTTGGCGACAGTTGTATTCGCGGTAGTGACCTATTTACTTGGCAGCAATGACCGCTTGCCCGTAGGGGTGCTATTAGGTTTAAGCGCCGGCTTTTTACTTTATATTGCCGCAAGCGACATTATTCCAGCTATTCATGAAAACCGCACCAACAAGCGCATATTTGATGTTCAAGCCATATTACTGCTGGCAGGTGTTGTGACCGTAGCACTTACCACTACCATTGCTCATCAGTACATTGCGCCCGCTCGTGAACATCATCACGAATCTATAACGCCCCAGCATCACCATGACGACGTTGAGTCGCATGAGTAGCCATTAGCTGAATACTCCATTACAATAGAAGCATGGATGGAACAATGGTGGCGGTAATTGCAATTTTGCTCCTTGGGTTTGGGGCTATTTTGTTTGTTATGACTCAAAAAATTAAAGAGCTAAAAGAAGAATCTACCACGCAACTGCTTAAACAAGATATCGTAACGCTCAATGAGGCAGTGCAAAAGGTTAACGACGGCCTAAAAGACCATATGACTGCTCGGCTCGATAAAACGCAAGAGGCAATGGCGCGTCAATACGAGGCTAGCGCTAAAATTATCCGTGATGTTACGCAAAAACTGACCGAGCTTGATCGCACCAACCGTCAAGTGGGCGATATTGCCACCGAGCTTAAGACTTTACAAAATGTCTTGCAAAACCCGAAACAGCGTGGTGTTGTCGGCGAGTATTATTTACGGACGGTTCTTGAGAACGTTATGCCCCCGGGGCGTTTTGCAATGCAGCATCGCTTTAAAGATGGTGAGATTGTCGATGCAGTCATTTTTCTTGATAAAAACAAAATTTTACCAATTGACAGCAAGTTCAGTCTTGAGAACTACAACCGCATTATTGAAGAAAAAGACAAAGCAGCCAAAGAAGTTATCGTAAAAAAGTTTAAAGTTGATCTTAAAAACCGCATTGATGAAACCAGCAAGTACATTCGCCCACGGGAAAACACCATGGATTTTGCGTTTATGTTTATCCCCAGCGAGTCGCTGTACTATGATTTGCTGATTAACAAAGTTGGCACGACCGCGACTAATTCACGTGACCTCATAGAATACGCTTTTGCCGAGAAACATGTTATTATCGTGAGTCCAACTAGTTTCATGGCCTATCTACAGACGGTATTGCAGGGCTTGCGAAGCTTACAAATTGAAGAGCAGGCTATCGATATTCAAAAACGCGTTGGTGAGCTTGGTCGCCATATTCAGGTGTACGAAACCTATATGCAAAAGTTGGGTTCAAGCCTGGGTACAACTGTAAACCACTATAATTCGGCCCATAAAGAACTTAAAAAAATTGATAAAGATATCGTCAAGATTGCTGACAAGACTGCGGGTGTCGAGCCTATATTACTTGATAAGCCTGCGCAAGATGATTTATAGTTGAACGTAAGCAATATGGCACAAAAAAAGAGATTACGGGTGGTTATTGTTGGCGGTGGTTTCGGCGGCGTTAAAGCTGCTCTAGAATTAGCTAATAAACCTGGCTTTGAAGTAACGCTGATAAGTAATAGCACTAATTTTGAATATCACGGTGCTTTATATCGTACTGCTACTGGCAATTCGCCAATGGAGGTGGTTGTGCCGTTACGTGAAATCTTTGCGCGTGCAAAAAATGTATCGGTCATTCTCGATAAAATCATGTATTTATTCCCGGATGCTAAAGCGGTAAAAAGTGAAAACGGTCAAATTTATGAGTACGACACGCTTGTGCTGGCCTTGGGCAGTGAAATCAACTACTTTGGCCTTGAAGGTATGGAAGACAAAACGTTTTGTATGAATACCATTCGTAGTACCATAGCGCTTCGTCATGAGCTAATAACCGAGTTTAAAAAAGACGAGCCCGTAACGATAGCAGTTATTGGCGGCGGAGCCTCCGGCGTCGAGCTAGCTGGCGAGCTGCACAACTTTGCCCGCAAAGTAGCAGAAAAGTACCGTAAAAAGTATATTGCCCCTAAAGTACTATTAATAGAAGGCGCCGACCGGTTGCTGCCGGCTTTTGACCCGGTTTTATCGGCTAAAGTCTACAAACGGTTGCAAAAACAAGGTGTCGATATTCGATTAAGTACCAAAGTAAATTCATGCGAAGTTGGCAAGGTTTGCCTTAATACCGGTGATGTTGATGCTGACGTGATTGTCTGGACGGCCGGTGCAAAGCTACCAACCTTTTATGAAACTAATGTCGATGAGTTCACGCTTGAACGCGGTCGTATCGTTGTTGATGATTTTTTGCGCGCTAAAGGGCACCGCGATATTTTTGTTATCGGTGACAACGCGGCGACCAAATATAGCGGTATGGCACAAACAGCGTTGTATGATGCTCGCTACACGGCAAGAAATCTTAGCAATATTCGTGCCGGCAAAAAAGCTAAGGCATATCGCCCACGCAAACCAATTTATGTGGTACCGGTTGGCAAAGCGTGGGCAGTGCTAGATTCACCCAGGCGCCAACTGTCTGGTTACCGGGCCTGGTTAGTGCGCCGACAAGCTGATCGTGCCATTTTACGTAACTTTTTGCCCTATCAACAAGCTATGAAACGCTGGCGTAAGGGTAATAGCTCTGCTAAATATTAGCTACATGGATAGCACAACATTGACAAAACAGTATAAAGTGTGCTATAATAATAAGATAGGGTGTTGAGTATTTTATCTATTCCACCCCTGATATTTGACAAGCAAAATAGTTTAGAGTTAACAGTGAAGTTTAGGTTTTGAAAACAACCACGAAGTCTAAACCTCACTGTTAACACAGTTGAGTCACCGAAATGAGACAGTTATGTACCGCGGAGTTACCGACAATATCTGCGAAAGGGCCTGGTTCATCGTCGACAGTGGTCTTCTTGCTGCCTGTGCGTATCCGAAGTGCGACATCAACAAGTACGCCGGCACCATCGTGGTGCTCCGCCCTCGCGATGGCAGCGTGCTCTTCACAGCGACCATCAAGACCAACGGCAAGTACGACGATGCCAAGTACAAGCGCATCGCTCATGCCAAGGCCCATCTCACCTGGCGCACCGGAATGGCGAGCCGTGAGGTTCAGCAGCGTGCACCGCATCTGTTGCAGGAAGGTGACGTCAAGTGGGGCGGCAGTACCATTCGTGACGGTCTGATCGTCGCCTTCAGTGGCGTCCAGGCTGCCTACGACGAGAT
>CAYRRR010000002.1:0-68778 GCA_964426755.1 uncultured Candidatus Saccharibacteria bacterium
CAAACAGCGTTTTCTCTGTCTGAGCGGACGCTGTTTTATTTTGTGACATACGATAAGGCCGACAAAAGCGAGAAGTGCTAACACGCCATACGTGGCCACAGTTATAACAGACATAATTTTGTTCATTTTGTTGCAAGCTGTGAGCGGTGCACTGTGGACAGGCGCTCCTAAGGTGCAACCAATCACGATAGGTGTCGAGGCAGTTTTGAATGTAGTCGTTTGGAATAGAGAGCTCGTAAACTTCAGCTAGCTGGTGGGCGTGCTCCCAGGCTGCGCTCTCCATTCTTACCAGGTCTAAATCAGAACTATAGCCTTGGTGACCCAGCAGGGCATGGCTCAGCTCGTGTAGTATAGTCCAGTATCCTTGTGGTTGCGCCAGCTGTTTTTTTACAAATAAAATTTGCTGTTTGAGTGGTGACCAACGAAATTGTGTGCCTGGGGCAAAATCAAGCTGCGGGTGGTCTTGCTGCAATCTATGTAGCAGCATTTTCATGTGCTCCTTTCGCTAGATGGTAGCATCCATAAATGACTGCCTGCTCAGGATGCTTAGCGCCCACTATGGGCGGCACAGGGGTTAACGGTGTCGCGTACTTTTGTAGTTCTTCTTTGAGTAATTTGCCGTACTTATGAAAGTGACTCCCGACACCACCCCCAATAACAATAACTTCTGGCTGAATAATGGCGATCAGGCCATTGATGCCCAGGGCCAAACGGTGTGAAATTTCCTTCCAGGTTTTTTTATTATTTATGTCAGCAGCGATTTTTCCATAGCGTTTTTTGATAGCTTGTCCTGAGGCAATATTTTCCCATACCTGCAAGCGGTCATTGTATTGAACTTTCATATGACCAGCTTCGCTGTCAGCAAGCTCTGGATCTATTTTTCCATTAACAATTAGCCCAGCGCTAATACCGGTGCTTACCGTAATGTATAAAACCTTTCTATATTTTTTTCGGATAAGTAGTGCCTCTGATAGGCCTGCAATCTTAGCATCATTTTCAAGTATAACCGGACAACGAACAATTGCTTTTATATCTTTTTTGATAGTGGTATTCTTCCAGGGTAAATTACCAAATGCGATAACAATACCTTTTTTGCGATCGATCAAACCTGGAGCGGCTACGGCACACATCTGGAAGATATCAACCGATAATTCCTTAGTGGCTTCCCGTAACTGAGAAATGAACTGAGTATACTCTTTAGGGGTTTCAAAACGTATCTGTTCATGTAGTTTGCCACTGTTCGTAAAACTCGCCACAAGCGTCTTGGTGCCACCAATATCAATCGCTAAATACATAACTATACTTACACCCCTTGGCTGAAATGTAGCCCAAATAACTTCGCTAATACCCTCAAAAATTGCCCATTCATCTTCCTCTATAGTAGCATGACGGAACGAGATTGGGCGCCTATATTGACGCGGTCTTTACTTCAACCGGTATAACAGATATAATAAAGAGAATCTTTCAGGGTAAGTGTGGTGGCTTTGAAAAAAGCCCAGCTTATCTTGGCGGAAATATATTTTTAAGGAGGCTTTAGACGTGTCTAAAACCGTAACAATGGATGACCTATTAGCGTCATCTGAAATTAAACAACTAAAAGCTGGTGACGTTATTGAAGGTACCGTTACCGACGTAAAAAAGAACGAGGTCTGGATTGATCTTGGTGCTAATGGCGTTGGCGTGGTACTACGCCGCGAAATTAGCGGTGCTCAAAGTCTGGAGAAAGGCAAGCAAGTAACTGTTAGCGTTCTGGAGCCAGAGCTGGACGATGGTTATGTTCTTTTGAGCATGCGTAGGGCCGCTAAAGACCGAGGTTGGGATGAGCTCAAGCGCTTACAAGAAGAGCAAGAGATCATTGAAATTTATCCTTATGATGCCAATCGCGGTGGTCTACTAATTGAGGCAGAAGGCATTCGTGGCTTCTTGCCTGTGTCGCAGTTAGCGGCTGGGCATTATCCGCGCGTATCTGGCGCAGACAAAGATGAGATCCTGCAAAAACTTAACTCGCTCGTAAATAAACCGATTAAGGTGCGCGTGCTAGATGTTAGCAAGAAAGACAACAAGCTCATTGTGTCTGAGAAAGAGGCCGTGCGTGATGAATTGCAAGATCGTTTTGCAAAGTTGAAGGTTGGCGATGCCGTGAAAGGGGTCATTACAGGTGTAATAGACTTCGGTGCCTTTGTAAATGTTGACGGGATCGAAGGGTTAATTCATATCTCTGAAATCTCATGGGAGCGTGTAGAGAATCCAAAAGACTACGTTAAGGTGGGGCAGAATATCGAGGCTAAAATTATTGCCATCGATAAAGACCGCTTGTCATTAAGCCTTAAGCAAATGAGTGAGGATCCATGGTTGCACGAAGTTAAAGCCTTTAAAAAGGATGACACGGTTGAAGGTAAGATTACACGAATTACACCTTTTGGTGCTTTCGTACAGCTTAGCCCTGCAGTTGAGGCCTTGGTGCATGTATCTGAAATGAGTAATGACGAAAGTGTTGATCCTGAAAAGCTCTTTCAGCTAAACGAGAAAAAGCAATTTAAGGTAATTGACATTGATGTTGAGGGTCGTAAAATTGCCCTTAGTCTTAAAGACGGTAAGAAGTAACATTAGATAGATATGTAGTAGACGTATCATAAGAAAGGAGCGTGGCACATGGCAACAATAGAACTCGATGACATGATAACTGTCGGTGACCTCGCCGAAAAGCTTATGATACCAGTTACGAAGCTTATTGGTGAGCTCATGAAAAACGGTATCATGGTGACCGTTAATGAGCGGATTGATTTTGAGACTGCCCAAATTATTACGGGCGAACTGGGGCTGGATGACGTTGAATTAGTGCAAAAGAAACAAGAGGATACTCTTGGCAGCGCAAAACGCATGCGAAGCACGAGTGAAGCAGCAACCAGCAGACCACCAGTAGTGGCGGTTATGGGACATGTCGATCATGGAAAAACCTCTTTACTTGATGCGATTCGTGACGCTACGGTAGTTAATCAAGAAGCAGGCGGTATTACGCAACATATTTCTGCCTATCAGGTTGAACATGCAGATCGAAAAATAACCTTTTTAGATACACCAGGGCATGAGGCATTTGCAGCTCTCAGAGAGCATGGAGCTCAGTTAACCGATCTAGCAATTATCGTGGTGGCGGCTGACGATGGTATTAAGCCGCAAACACTTGAAGCTATCCGTTTTGCGCAAAAAGCCGGCGTGAAAATGATTTTTGCGTTAAATAAGATGGATAAACCAGAAGCAAACCCCGACCGTGTTAAGCAACAATTGAGCGAACAAAATTTACTTCCTGAAGAGTGGGGCGGCGATACCATTATTGTGCCTGTTTCTGCAAAAAGTAGAGAGGGCATTCCTGAGCTACTTGATATGGTTCTGTTGGTAGCAGATGTCGAAGACTTAAAAGCGGATGTTGATAGACCGGCACAGGGCTTGGTGATTGAGTCTCACATGGAAAAGGGTCGTGGGCCCGTAGCAATTGCATTGGTTGAAACCGGAACGCTTAAAAATGGTGATTCGGTTGTGGTGGGTAATACCTATGGGAAGATCCGCAATATTGAGTCAACGACCGGTACGCCTCTACATGAAGCAGGGCCATCAACGCCGGTAGTTTTAACTGGCTTTCGGACTTTGCCTGAATTTGGCGATGAATTTATAGCGGTAGAGAATGAAAAAGTGGCAAAAAAAACCGCTGAAGATAGGGTGCGTAGTTCTAGCAATTCTTCAAAGATGAATGTAAGTACCAGTCATGAGTTGCTGCGTATGATAAACCGTAATATTCAAGTTTCAGAATTTAATGTAATCGTCAAAGCAGACGTACAAGGTTCGTTAACATCGGTCGTGGACAGTTTAAAGACCCTCGAAAATGAAGAAGTTAGTGTGCGTATTGTCGGCAGTGGCGTTGGCAACATTACTGAAAATGATCTCCAGTTAGCGAGCACCACCGGTGCAGTAATTTATGGATTTAACGTTACGTTTGCCAATGGTTTGCGTCAGTATGCGGCACGCGACCATATCCAGGTGCGATTATATAAAATAATTTATGAACTTATTGATGACGTAAAGCAGGAACTCACTAAACTACTCTCTCCTGAGGTAACCGAGGCTGAACAGGGCCGCTTGGTAGTTAAGGGTGTATTCAAAACCACTAAAACAGAGGTTATCTGTGGCGGTGAGGTCACTAAAGGAAAGCTAATTGTCCCGGCGCTAGCTAGAATTGAGCGTGATGGTGAGCAACTAGCTGAAGCTGAGGTAGTAGGTCTCAAGCGTGGACCGCAGGATGTAAAAGAAGTACAGACCGGTGAGATGTGCGGTGTGCTTTTAAAGACATCTGAAAAGCTCGAACTACAAGAGGGCGATCGTATTGAAGTTTACACTCGTCAAGAGGTTACTCGAACGCTCTAGGATACCCATAACGACGGTACGCGTATGGAAGATAAAAGTCCGTTTATACCCCAAGAAGCAAAATTTTCAGCTCTTGAAAATTTGGATGATGACGCACAAGCACCAGAAAAGAAAGACAAAAAGAAAAAAAGTCGATTGTCTGAATGGTTGTCTAAGTTTTTACGACCCAGGGTCGATGAAGACACATCGCCAGAGGCTGACAAAAAACGAGAAAAAACATGGCGAGTAACAGAAGCATTTAAAAACCTATTCAGCCGTGCCACTGGGGTTGAAACAGACGAGCTGCCAGAAGGTGACTCGCCTGAACCCGAGCGCAGTCTTGCTGGTGAACGATCGCTTTATTTTCCATTGACGACCGAGCTATTGCCGAAGCCGGTTGGCGAGGCGCAGTTGTCTTATGACAAGCCGGCAGAGACTGAGTACCAAGCGTCGGAGTCGGCAACGAAAGACGAAATACCTCTGTACGATGGCAGCGTTGAAGTTCCACAAGACAATAGTGAGGCTGATAATCCTGACAATGTGACAATCGAGCACAAACCAGATCGCATATCTGATCAAACAAAACCCATTAGTACTATAGAGTCAACGCCACTGCGAGAACAGCAAGTGTTTACGCCGCATAGACATGAATCGCAACCAAGAGCAGAAAAAGAAGTAGTTGTTGAACGCGGTGGCGGCGGGGGTGCGGCTCTGCTCGGTTTTGTTGCCGCGGAAACACTAAGTCGTTCACGTGATGCAAAAATTCGACGAGAAGCAGAAGTATTAAAGAAACAAGTCGACCAGTTGGAAAAGAATCAAACCTTTCAATCGCATGAATTAAATGAGGTACGAGACAAAAACCGTGAGCAAGTTGAGGCATTGCGTGAGCGTCGGCTTGACTCTAGGAGTGAACGTGAAACGATCATTAATCATAATAAACGTGAAGAGACTCTTACGCAGCCTACGCAAGCACGTGAGACAGTGGTATTCGAACGAGCTGAACGTGATGATGTCCAACAAAACGAGTCAGCAAAAAGACAGCCAGAACACCGAGGATCTATAGCTAAAGTCCGTACAGAAGCTGTTCCTGAATCGAGGCCGCATCCAAAAAGTGAAGAGCTCGTATTCGATCAGATCGAACAGGCAGCCGAGCGAGATATTCCGCTTGAGTCCTATTATGAACGCCGGCATGAAGCAAAGGACGTTCCTACGTCACCACATGTAGCTCCAGCAATGTCAGATGGTGGATATCTTGCCGGAGCAACCAACGTGCCTGATCGATCTGACGCTGTTCTATCGGAAACCAAACACGCACTCAGCCCTTCTTCTCGTTCGCAAGCTAATGATCTTTATGTGCAAGCAGCCAAGCAGGGCGTATTTGCCGGCCTGATAGCTATTGTTAGTTTTCTGATAATAGTGTTTATTTGGAGTTTGCGATGAAGTTAGTAAGATTGATACAATAAGACGCAAGGGAGAATAAATGTTTAAACTGGATAATAATTTTTTAATAGAACTTGGCCTTGGTGACCTACCGCCGCATGAGAAAAACCTTATGCTACGCCATATCTATGATGTACTAGAATTAAACGTAGGGACACGGTTGGCAGAAAAAATGAGCAACCAACAATTAGAAGAATTTGAGCAACTTATGCCCGCGCAAACTGATACGAACGAACAAAAACAACAAAAAGAAAAAGCCGCTCTTGGCTGGCTTGAAACTAACTTCCCAAATTATAAGCAAATAGTTGCCGATGAATTAGAAAAGCTTAAAAATGAAATTAAACAGGCGGCACCACAGATTTTAGCAGCTAGCCAACAATCTCAAGAACAGGCCCCGCCCGCACCAACTGTCTAGGGCTTTTTATTATAATAGCCGCTCAGAAATGCTTTGATAGTCATCTCTTTTTTGCCGGCCGGTTTAAGTTTCTCAATACGCAGTGATCCATTTGAGGTCGCGACTGACAGTGAAGCTGCTTCAGGTGTAACCGTTACATCGCCCGGAGCATCATCAGTGCTAATATTTGGGACAGTGTGTGCTTTGGTAATAATGACATCTTTGCCAAATAAAGTTGTGCGACTGCCTGGCCAGTCAAGGTACGCACGTATCTCGCGTTCAATTTGTTCTGCAGGTTTATGCCAATCAATAATGCCGTCTTGCTTTGTTAGTTTTCTTGAATAAGTTGCTCTGTCTGGGTGCGGTTGCTGCCTAGGCTTGACCTCGCCTTTTATATATCTCGGTACATATTCGGCTAATAACTGGTGACTGAGTATGATTAGCAGCTTGGTTAGTTCGGGCGTAGTGATTGATGCCGGCATAGCAAGAGTTTTTTGGGCAATAAGCTTGCCGGTATCCATACCGGCATCAATAATCATTAAGCTTACACCGGTTTTAGTATCACCTGATAAAATTGCAAAGCTAATCGGATCGGCGCCGCGCCATCGAGGTAGAAGTGAAAAATGACTATTAATAATTCCAAGTTCAAAATAATTAATGACTTTCTGACTGACAATAATGCCAAAATCAATTAAAATTGCCACTTCGCTCTTTAGCTGTCGGCTATCAATCAAGTTATCAAGCTCGGCTTTATTTTGAGCCGTAAATGTTGGTAGCTGGAGCTGCTCGGCAGTTTCAATAACTGGTACTGAGCCTTTGTGATGTGAAGGGCGCGGTTTTGTTATCACTGCTTCGATAGAAAAATCAGCAGCTAGGAGCCGCAGCGACTCAGCGGCAACCGGTCCGCTACCAAAGAATACTATTGGCTTTGATATCTTTTTCATAATCAAGTTGGCTTAGCTCTCCGTTCGCTTCAAGTTTAAAGAAAGCATCAGATTTAGTCTTAATATGATCGATAAATAGCATGCCCTTTGTATGGTCAATTTCATGCTGAAAAATACGAGCCAAGAAACCTTCGGCTGTAATTCTAAATTCTTTGCCGTGTTCGTTCAGAGCCTTTACTTTTACCTTTGCGTAGCGGGGTACTTTGCCGTAAATATCTTTTATGCTTAAGCAGCCTTCAAAGTCTTCAATAATTTTACCCTCATATTTAGTAATTTCAGGATTTATAAAGACGATAAAATTTCGGTTATCTTTATGCTCAGTATCTTCACGTATGATAACGATACGGAGAAGTTGATCAATTTGAACACCGGCCAAAGCTACGCCAACTTCATGTTCTCGTGCATCTTCCCAGTCTAGGGTGGTTTGCTTCATGTCCTCGATAATTTGCTTAATATCACTCGAAATGATACCTACTTTTTGTGAACGTTGACGCAAGTGTTCATGGGGCAGGGTGATTAATTTAGATTTCATTGCTTCGGCATATTATAGACTATAATGGTCTTTTATAACAGATGAGTAGGATCGATATCGTGTCTCCATCCGCTTGGCAGACTGCTAGCAATGGCAAGTAAGGAAGAGCGGTATGGTGATTTTACTACTAGCTGCCATCGGTAATTACCTTTATGCTGTTCGTAGAATGAAGGTGTGGGCCCCAGAATAGAGATGTGCTCTCTCGAGAGAAGCTGAGCCTTAAGCGCGGTAGCAGCTCTTTGTGCTGCAGCGCGACTTTTTCTCGTAACTTCTAATTTGAGGAGGAAGCTAAACGGCGGAAAGCCATGTGTTTTACGGTGTGCGATTTGATCACTATAGAAATCATCCCAATTTTTATTGATTGCTTGTTGAATAAGTCGGCTATCAGGATCCAGAGTTTGAATGATAATACGACCATGAACGTGGCCACGGCCTACTCGGCCGATAGCTTGACTGATTAGCTGGTAGGTGCGTTCCTCGGCTGTAAAATCAGGGAAGGAGAGGCTGGTGTCGGCGTCAGTAACCCCTACTAAACCCAAGCGGGGAATATCGAAGCCTTTGACCAAAATTTGTGTGCCAATTATGATATCGATTTTTCCGTCTTTAATGCGTTCAACTTGTTTGTCTAGTCGCTCGCTGGTTAGGTTATCACCGTCAAAACGGGCAATAGTTGCATTTTCAAACAGGTGCCTACATTCTTTCTCGAGTGCCTTTGTACCAGGTCCTAAAAACAATATGTCAGTATACGAGCATTCAGGACAAGCGCTCGGCGCATTCGTTTTATATCCGCAGGTGTGACAGCGGAGCAAAAAGGTATCTTCATGGAGTGTAAGAGGCAAGTCACAGTGAGGGCACCGTGCTCTCCAGCCACAATTGGGGCACATAATGATTCGGGCGCTTCCACGACGATTAAGAAATAAGAGTGATTGTTGCTTCGCTGTCAATTGTTCTCGTATGGCTTCAATCAGCGTATTGCTGAGGGCGCTCGATTGAGAGAACTCTTTTTTATCTAACCTGTTAACGATAGAAGTTTCGGTTTGGAGGGAAGCCTGCGTAATGGCACGTTCTGTTAAGCGAAGGATGGGGATGTCTTTTTGGTTTGCAATATATATATCGCTAATTTGGGGTGTGGCTGATCCAAAAATGACGCGAGCGTTGTGCAAAAACCCTAAGCGAGAAGCCACCCGCAATGCGTGGTACTGGGGTGCATTATCTTGTTTGTAGCTGTCGTCGTGACACTCGTCAACGATTATGCAACCGAGGTTTTTAAACGGAGCAAAGAGTGCAGAACGAGGCCCAATTATAATCTGAGGAAGCGGGTTTTCTAAGATTTCTTGCCAGACGGCACGTCGTTGGGCGGGAGTTAAGCCGGAATGAATTACTTTAAGAGTTGAGGGACTAAAGGCAACTGATAAATCGGTTAATAAATGTGTTGTGAGTCCAATTTCGGGTACCAGAACAAGTCCTGATTTATTGCGTCGTAAAGCATGTTGGAGCAACTCGATATAAATACGTGTTTTGCCGGTTGCGGTGTCACCGTGAAGAATGGTGGTACCTTCGTGTTGCAAAATTGTATCGACAGCTTGTTGTTGCTTATTTGTAAGCGAGGGCAGCGGCTGGCTTGATTTTGCCGTATGCGTAATAGCTTGAGTCCGGGGTTTGGCTGGCCAATTAGATGGTAAAAATAACTGGGAAATACTTCCCGAGCTGGCCGGATAATAGCTGTTCATCCAATCAAGTAATCGCAAGCTTTCTAACGGCAGCTTACGATCAGCGCTAATTACCGCTTCAATTGGCTTGAGTGATATGCCTTTTGGCGCGGGGGCAGTCCGTTTAATCACACCAATTACATCACGACGTCGTAAATTTATGCGGACAATACTACCCGGTAAGAGTACTTCAGGTGATGTATAGGTAAGGGGTGTTTTACCGTGGTAGGCGGTACTTCGTACCCAAACTTCATAGGTGTGCATAGTAGCTATTATAAGAGACAATGACACAAAAGGTTGAAAAACTAGCACAAGTCGCTATACTACATATACAGCGTTGTTCTAATAACAATAGATGCTTATGCTAGATACATTTATCACATCACGAGTGAGGAGGAAGATCGTAGTCGTGTACGCTAAGTACCCTGACTTTAAAACTCACGTTCGTGGTCTTGCCAAATTAATTAAAGAAGATGCTGGTAATATTCAGCGCGAGCTTAAAAAATTAGAAAAGATAGGCTTTTTAATTTCTGAAAAACAAGGCAACACGAAAACGTATTATACGAACAAGCACTTCATAATCTTTAAAGAACTCCAAAGTATCGTGTTGAAATCACAGCGCGTAAGCCAAACCCGTAAGAACGAAGCAAGTCGCTAATTTGCAATATTTCATCTGTTAGAGTACAATATATCGCATGATTCAAGTTACACGTAAAGATGCCAAAGAATCGGCAGAAAACCTACTTCGCCGTTTCACCCGTAAGGTTCAGCAATCGGGTGTCATGGCGGTTGCCAAAAAAAATCAATATTTTGAAAAACCTATGAGTAAAAGTGAGCGCCGCAGGCGAGCAATTATTCGCAACGAGCGTAAGAACCTAAAAGTTAAGCGCGTAAAATTAAGCCAGCGGTAATGGGTTTAAAAAGCCAAATAGATCATGATCTCAAACAAGCTTTACTGGGTGGAGATAAATTAAAAGCAAACACGCTCCGTGGTCTTAAGAGCGCTATTTTAAATGAGGAGATCGCTCGAGGGGTTCGAGAGCCTGGACTCGATGAAGACAGTATAATCCTCTGCCTTAAAAAAGAGGTGAAAAAACGACAAGAAGCTGCTTTGCTTTATGAAAAGGCCGGCTCAATTGATCGGGCGCAGCAAGAGCAGACCGAGCAGCGCATTATTGAGGAATATCTGCCGGCTGCTTTATCAGATGATGAAATTACTCGCTTAGTGAATGAGGCTATAGCGCGTCAAGAAACCCTAACAGCTGCTTCAATGGGTGCTATTATTGGTTATGTAAAAAAGGCTGCCGGTCCGGCGGCTGATGGCGCTATCATTGCTCGTATCGCCAAAGAGAAATTACAGGAGAAGTTGTAAGATGATTATTTTTGCGGGAGTAGCAGGATCAGGTAAAAGCTTGCAAGGCAAGCTATTGGCCGATCGTCTAGGGCTGCCTTGGCTTTCTACCGGTGAATTCTTACGTATGCTTATAACTGGCAAGCGTCGTCAAGATATGCTTGACGGAAAGTTATTGAGTGACCGCGAAACAATAGAGTTGGTACAGAAAATCTTTACCCTTATCGACACAAAAAAAGAATTTGTGTTGGATGGTTTTCCACGTACCGAAGCACAAGCTGATTGGCTATTGAGTCAAGTTAAGCACGGGCAGCTTGCAATAACAGGAATTATACACTTACAGGCCAGTCAGACCGCTGTTAAAAAACGTTTACTATCTCGCGGAAGACAAGATGATACAGAAAAAGCAATCACGGCACGCTTTCAAGAGTATGAGCATGCAATAAAGCCAATCCTTGAAGATTTTAATAAGGTCGGTATACCTGTACATGAAATCAATGGTCAACAGTCAATTGAAGCAGTCCATAATGATATAAAACGTGCTTTAGCTCAGAAATCATAGCTATGTATACAAAAATTAAGACTCCGGTTGAAATTGACCGTATGCGAAAAAGCGGACGCATACTCGAAAATGTACTCAACTTTGTTATTGAGTCTACGCAAGCCGGCATGAGTACGAATGATCTGGCAGACCTGGCCGCAAACAAACTAAAAGAGCTGGGAGGGGAGCCAGTTTTTTTGGGTTATCATGGCTTTCCTCATGTGCTGTGTGTGTCGGTAAATGATGAAGTGATCCATGGTATTCCTCGCGCCGATCATATAATCAATCAGGGCGATATTATTAGTATCGATTTTGGCGTAAATTACCAAGGCATGATCACGGATGCTGCCCGAACATTTGTTGTAGGAAAAACAAACTCAGCCGAAAGACTCCTTATATCGAAAACTGAACAAGCACTCTTGGCAGGAATATCTGTTGTAAAAAGTAGTACAAAAATTGGAGACGTTGCTGCTGCGATTGAAGCAGTTCTGTCAAAAGCAAAGCTTGGTATAGTGAAAGAATACGTAGGGCATGGCGTAGGGCATCAATTGCATGAGGATCCAAATATTCCTAATTATGGCCGAGCTGGTACGGGTCCGATTTTAGAAACAAATATGACCATTGCGATTGAGCCAATGGCGACGCTTGGTAGGCCGGAGGTTTATACGGCAAGTGATGGCTGGACCGTAATTACACAGGATGGGTCGCTTGCTGCCCATTTCGAGGACACTATTCTAGTAACAGAAAATGGTCCCGAAATTTTAACCCGTACTATTGAATAAAAATTTTGTTACCTTGCCGTAAGTAGAGTATAAGCGTTATACTGCTTGCATGCGAGAACAATCTCCTCATTTTATTGGCCTTGATATAGGCACCAGTTCAGTGCGCTGTGTGATTGGCATTATCGATCAGCATGATAGTTCAAAAATATCAGTTATTGGTCACGGCAGCGCCACCAATCAGGGTATGCGCAAGGGGGTAGTAGCGCATATAGATGATGTGGCAGAGTCAGTTATAAAAGCTATAAATGAAGCTGAGCGGGTGTCGGGGATTCATATACAACACGCGACCGTTAATGTTAACGGAGACCATGTTGCTGGCATGAATTCTCGTGGTGTAGTAGCAATTAGTACTGCAAATAAGGAGATCTCTGAATCTGATCGAATGCGGGTAGAAGAGGCTGCTACTATCATTAAGCTGCCGCCCAATCGAGACATTATTCAGGTTTTTGCCAAAAATTATAAAATTGACGGGCAGGGTAATATCAAAGATCCGGTGGGAATGCAGGGTATTCGGCTAGAAGTTGATACTCACATCGTAACAGCACTAGGATCTAACCTTAAGAATCTAGACGCAGTTCTGGCTCGTGCTCATATAGCGCCCGCCCATTATACCGTCTCGAGCTTAGCGGCTGCAGAGGCCGTATTAACACGCCAACAAAAAGAATCAGGCACATTAGTACTTGATATAGGGGCGGGAACTACCAATATGGTGATCGTTGAAGATGGGGAAGTGCAGCATGTCGGCGTTTTACCGGTGGGAGGTATCTTACTTACGAATGATCTAGCAATCGGACTTAAGACTGACTTAGATATTGCTGAATCAGTTAAGCTCCAGCATGCCGCGCTTAGTGAACAGGCCAAAATAGGAACCGTTAGTGTAAATGTTCAAAAAAAGAACTATAGTTTTGATGCGCAAGATGTGGCGCTCATTACAGAGGCGAGAGTGGAAGAGCTTTTTGAATTGATTGAAAAAGAGCTAAAGCGGATTAACCGCTCACAAAAACTGCCTGGAGGCGTAGTTATTGTGGGCGGTATGGCTAAATTACCTGGCATAGCTGACTTCGCTAAAGAAAAGCTTCAGTTGGCTGCACGAATCGGTAAGCTACAGCCAATTGGGGGGTTGATTGATACAGTCGCAGATCCACAATATGCCACTGCAGTTGGCCTGATGCTGCTTGACATGTTGCTTTTGCCGAATGCGACTAACCGCCAATCACACCCTAGCAGTACAGGAAATGTGTTCGGGGTTGTCGAAGGAATGTGGCGGAAAATTAAGCGTAAATAGCATCTAGCTTACAGCGAATAATTAATTACACATATGCTAAAAAGATGAGCAATGGAATGTGCATTGCAGTTGTTCAATTCGTGCCGTATACTAGAATTTGTTAAGAAGAAGTTAAAAGAGAACCTAAATTTATGCCTCAAGTAGCACCAGTAATTGAAACCTTTGCATCAATTAAAGTAGTGGGAGTTGGCGGCGCTGGCGGCGCCGCGATTAATCGCATGGTTGAGGCGGGGGTTGAGGGTGTTGAGTTTATTGCCATAAATACTGATGCGCAAGCGCTTCACCACTCGAAGGCAGATAAAAAAATTCATATTGGTAAAGAAGCAACGCGCGGTCTCGGCGCTGGGGCGAATCCAAGCGTGGGTGAAAAAGCAGCCCAAGAATCAATTGACGAAATTCGCCAAGTTTTGACAGGAGCCGATATGGTATTTGTGACACTTGGTGCCGGTGGCGGCACGGGTAGTGGTGCGGGTCATATTGTTGCCAAGATCGCTAAAGAGGGCGATACACTGGTGGTAGGTTTTGCAACAAAGCCATTTGCTTTTGAGGGTGAGAAGCGTCGTCGTAATGCCGAAGAAGCAATAGATAAATTACGAGATGCAGTCGACACGCTTATAATTATTCCAAACGATCGGTTACTGCAAACTATCGATCGGCAGACGCCGCTTGTCGAGGCTTTCAAAGTTGCTGATGATGTTTTACGGCAAGGAGTGCAGGGTATATCCGACCTTATTACCGTTCATGGTCTGATTAATCTTGATTTCGCTGATGTTAAAACAGTTATGAGCAGTGCAGGTTCTGCGTTGATGGGTATCGGTCGTGCAAGCGGAGAAGATCGAGCCACAAAAGCCGCCCAGCAAGCGATTGAATCACCGCTACTAGAGGTTTCTATTGATGGAGCCCGGGGTGTCTTATTCAACGTTATTGGCGGCAATGATATGACTATGCACGAGATTAATACCGCTGCTGAGGCTATTACGAACGCGGCCGACAGCGATGCCAATATAATCTTTGGAGCGAGCATTAATCCTGATTTAGGCGACGAACTTATCATTACAGTCGTTGCAACTGGTTTTGATGCCTCGTACTTTACAAAGCGGCAGGCCAGCGAGCCTGTGCAATCGTCTAGCGATGAAAAAACAAATATTCAAAAAGATGACGATGATATCAAAGGTCTTGATATGAGCTTAGAGCAGAAGGCTCCAGAGATTACGACCGATGCTCATGATTTTCACAGCGATTCACCTATGCCCAACATTTGGGCCATTGATCAAGAGGAGCAACAGAAGTCCGATCCAGTAACAAACGAAGCGACGGAGCTTGCTGAACATAAAGATCTTGATAAACCTTCTTTTTTGAGGCGTTTGCGCAAACGAGCTCAGCCGCAAAAAACCGACGATGACATCCAGCCATAGTCATAGAAAACGTACTAAATAATACACCACAAATAAGCTTGAAAAACGCTATCACTAGGGTTATGCTAATAAGCATAGACGCTATATATAGTTACAGTTATGGCGATCGTACATTCATTATAGGTTTAAGGAGGTGTGCATAATGCGATGCAACCAATGCCACCATGCTGATACAAAAGTTATTGAATCTCGGGACGTTTCGGAGGGAGAGTCTATTCGCCGACGCCGTGCTTGCCCCAGTTGCAATAATCGTTTTACTACCTATGAGCGCTTAGAGCGTCCACAGCTAGTAGTTGTTAAGCATAATGGTACGCGGGAACTATTTAACCGCGAAAAACTATTAAGCGGTTTATACCGTGCCTGCGAAAAAACCACAACGTCAAACATGCAAATAGAAAAGCTTGTTTCTGAAATAGAGCAACAGCTATATGCGTGTGGCGAGCCAGAAATCTCTTCGTCTAAAATCGGTCAACTTGTCATGGACAAGTTAGCTGATATAAATGAGGTTGCATATGTCCGGTTTGCCAGCGTGTACAGGCGGTTTAAGGATATTGCTGGCTTTGAGCAAGAGTTATCGCAAATTCGTAAACATCAAATAGAGCAAGCTAATGCCTAAGAACAGCGCTTTAGCTGCTCTCCTGGGTTCTTTTAAGTATTAGAGGATCAAGGAGAGCTCATATACTAGCATGGTATGTTAGTCAGAACTCTAAATAAAAACAAAATAACACTAATTACAAGTGAGGGTACTATGGGACAAACTACTACATTAGGGGTTGGTCGATACTTTACACAGCCCAAAACAAAGGCTTATGACAGCCTGCGCTGGGTGAAGCGAGACTCAATCATAAAAAATCCAATGACGGGCGACATGGTGTTTGAACAGCGCGATGTTGAATTTCCTGAGGGATGGTCATTGAATGCCATCAACATCGTGGCGCAAAAATATTTTACTGGTACGCCTGGCACCGAGGAGCGTGAGCAATCGTTGCGCGACCTTGTTAATAGGGTAGCAGACACTATTGTCCGCCAGGGCCTTCAAGAAGATTATTTTGAAACAAAAGAAGAAGCAGAAGATTTTAAACAAGAACTAAAGTATATCCTTGCTACCCAACGAGCAGCATTTAATTCTCCGGTTTGGTTTAATATTGGGGCTCCCTCACGGTCTCAGCAAGCCAGTGCCTGCTTTATATTAGGTATAGATGACACGATGCCAGCAATACTGAACTGGTATAAAGAAGAGGGTCTTATCTTTAAGGGTGGGTCAGGTGCAGGAATTAATCTGAGTGCAATTCGTTCTTCTGTTGAGAAGCTAGGCAAGAGCGCCGGCACTGCTTCGGGGCCTTTAAGTTTCATGAGGGGCGCGGATGCATCAGCAGGCGCCATTAAAAGCGGTGGTAAAACCCGACGTGCCGCAAAAATGGTCATTTTAAATGCCGACCATCCTGATGTCGAAGAGTTTATATGGTGCAAGGCCATTGAAGAGCGCAAAGCAAGGGTTTTACAAGAAGCCGGTTTTGATATGAGCCTTGACGGTAGAGATTCCTTCTCGGTTCAGTACCAAAATGCCAATAATTCAGTGCGCGTGACCGATGACTTTATGCGGGCAGTTGAAGATGATGCCGATTGGCAATTACGTGCCGTAACAACTGGTAAGCCAGTTAAAACTATCAAGGCGAGGGATCTGTTCCGTCAATTTGCTGAAGCAGCTTGGGAATGTGCAGACCCGGGAATGCAGTTCGATACCACTATTAACAAATGGCATACTGCGCCAAATGCTGGCCGGATTAACGCCTCTAACCCTTGCAGTGAATACATGCACCTCGATAATTCGGCCTGTAACCTTGCTTCTATTAATCTACTTAAGTATTTAAAGGATGATGGCTCATTTGATATCGAAGCCTTCAAGCATACGGTAGAAGTAATGTTCACGTCACAAGAGATTCTGGTGGGTTACTCAGAATATCCGACAGAAGGTATTGGTAAGAATGCTCGAGCATACCGCGAACTTGGTCTTGGTTATGCCAATTTAGGCGCATTACTTATGGCGCAAGGGCTGCCGTATGACTCTGCAGAGGGTCGAGCGCAAGCAGCTGCAATTACAGCTTTGATGACTGGTCACGCTTATGCAACCAGTGCCAAAATTGCTCGTCGCGTTGGACCGTTCAGCGGCTTTCATAAAGATCGTGATGGTATGCTTAATGTGCTTAAAATGCATCGCGAGGAAGTTTCTAAAATTGACGCCAGCTTAGTGTCTGAAGAGCTATTGAGTGCAGCCGCAGCTTCTTGGGATGATGCGGTTGAGCTTGGAACCATGTTTGGCATCCGAAACTCGCAAGCTAGCGTATTAGCGCCAACAGGCACCATTGGCCTGATGATGGATTGCGATACAACTGGAATTGAGCCCGACCTAGGCCTGGTTAAGGTTAAGAAGCTAGTTGGTGGCGGTACAATGCATATCGTTAACCAAACGGTTCCTCGGGCATTGAAGGCGCTTGGCTACAGCAAGAAGCAAATTGATGCAATTGTGAACTACATTGATACTGAGAAAACTATTGTTGGTGCGCCGGATCTTAAAGAAGAACATTTACCGGTCTTTGCGTGCTCAATGGGCGATAATTCTATTCACTATATGGGCCACGTTAAGATGATGGGAGCTGTACAGCCGTTTATCTCGGGCGCAATTAGCAAGACGGTTAATATGCCAGAAGATGTAACGGTTGAAGATGTTGAACAACTACACCTTGAGTCATGGAAATTAGGCTTAAAGGCGGTTGCAATCTACCGAGACAACTGTAAGGTTGCACAACCACTATCAATGGCCAAGAAAGAAGGCAGCAAAAAAGAGGATCCTATTACAGCAGCTATTGAAGATAAGATAGTAGTGAAGGGAGCTGTGCGTCGCAAATTGCCACGTATGCGCAAGAGTCGAACGTATCGCTTCTTGGTAGCTGATCTTGAGGGCTTCTTTACGGTGGGTGAATATGATGACGGAACACCCGGGGAGCTGTTCGTTACGGTATCTAAGCAAGGTTCAACTCTGGCAGGACTAATGGATTCATTTGCTATTAGCGTCAGTCACGGTCTACAGTACGGCGTGCCATTGAAGAGTTACGTAAAAACACTGCGCGGTACTACCTTTGCACCATCGGGCGTGACCGATGACAGCGATATTCGCACGGCGAGTTCAGTGATTGATTACATCTTTAGACGACTAGCCTTAGACTACTTGTCATTTGATGACCGTTTAGAGCTTGGCCTAGCCTCAATAGAGGATATGCCCGAGTCTCAAACTTCACTGATTGATGAACCGGTTGAAAAACCAAAAGAAGAAACCGTTCAGTTGACCGAGACTAAAGCTAGCAACACAGAACAAACACAAAAAACAGTGGCCGAAAAGTCGATTAAAGATGACAATGCGCCATTGTGCTATAACTGTGGCAACCAGACGCAAAGAAGCGGCAGCTGTTATGTATGTACCAGCTGTGGCTCAACCACCGGCTGCAGTTAGTCGGCAGCCCAGAGTAATCTGTAGCGTCAGAAACTTGAGGTTCGCATTCACCGTAATTATATATGGGTCACTTGCGAGCCTCGTTTCTTTTTTGTCTTGCATCTCTTCGCAAGATTTTCGACCAGTATGTAGTAAGATAGTGGTATGAAAGTGGTTATGTTGTATCGGCCAAAGTCAGAGTTTGCACGCGGTGCAGAAGAATATATACGTGAGTTTAAGCGTCGTACGCTTAAACATATCGAAATGGTAAATATAGATACACCAGAAGGGGTGCGGATGGCGCAGCTCTATGGTGTTATGGATCATCCGGCTTTTATAGCGATTGCTGAAGATGGTAAGTTGCTGAATGCTTGGGCGGGCAAACCATTACCGATTATGAACGAATTAACAGCGTACGCTCAAGAGTCTCGCTAATACTTGAGCATTACCCCTGTTTTTGATATAATAATAGTATAAATGCGTTCAGGCTATTGCCTGATGAGCGGCTATCAACCGTGAAGCAGCGAGAAGAAATCATCAGAGAGTAGACCTCGCCGGGAGCGCCCGTAACAGCAGTAAGTAAGCGTCAAAAGAATCGTCTCTTTTGGAAGCCAGATGGTACCGCCCCTCGGGGTTCTGGCAGCCGGAAGAGGCGATTTTGTTTTAAGAAAGGCATCAAGGATGAAAAAGTGGTCAGATGAAGAAGGAGTAGAGTTTCGTAATAGTAATCTCTGCTATGGTCGAGAATATAATCCTGGAACTGGAAAGGTTGATATAGCCAAAATCTTTATACGTGGACGTTATCCCGAGACTGGATGGGGCTACCTTGAAGAGTCGCATGAAATGGCGGCAGTAGTAAAGGGTGCAGGCTATATTGAGATAAAGGATGGCGAGCGAGTGCAGTTAGTTGCTGGTGATGTAGTTTATATAGAGCCAAAGGAAAGATTTTGCTGGGGAGGTGAAATGGATATGATCGTTCCTTGTAGCCCAGCCTTTGATCCCGATAAGCACAAACTGGAGAAAGAATAATGAAGTTTAAGTCAGGAACACGACGAAAACCAATTGAGTACGAAAAAGATTGGGTAGAGCGTTGGAAGAAGAGCAAAACATTCGAAAAGTCTGTCGAAAATCGTCCAGCCGACAATGCCTACGTGTTTTACGACGGCCCTCCATTTATAACTGGAGTACCACACCACGGAACGCTACTTAGTAGCATCATAAAAGACGCTGTACCGCGCTATTGGACCATGAAAGGTAAGCGCGTGGAGCGTGTCTGGGGGTGGGACACGCACGGATTACCGGCAGAAGTGTTTACCGAGAAAAAGCTTGGCATTAAAGATCGCCGAGATATTGGTACAAAAATTAGCTTAGAAGACTACATTAAAACAGCTCGCGAAAACATGATTGTAACCGGTGGGCTCTGGGAAGAGTATGTCGACAGAATCGGCCGCTGGGTTAATTTTAAGGGTGCCTATAAAACCATGGATAAGGAATACATGGAAAGTATTTGGTGGGCATTCAAAACGCTGTACGAAAAAGGCAAGATTTATGAAGGTGAACGTGTTTTGATGTACTGCACGCGTGATGCTACTCCTCTTTCTAAGGCAGAAGTCACTATGGATGCCGGTGCGTACCAAGATGTCACCGACCCAAGTGTGTATGTTAAGTTTAAGCTAAAAGAGTCTGACGAATATTTACTGGCATGGACTACAACACCGTGGACGTTACCGGGCAATACTGCTGTAGCGGTTAATAAAGATTTAACGTACGCGAGGGTCAAAGTAGGTGATGACACATTGATCTTGGCTGAGGAGCTTTTGTCCAAGGTGCTAACAGACGAGAAGCACAAACCACTTGAGTTTAAGTTACTGGGCAAATTAAAAGGCAGTAAATTAGTCGGCAAAAAATACGAACCATTATTTACAAATCGTGGCAAACATGCACACCAGATTTGGCATGCAGATTATGTAAGCGCAGAAGATGGCACCGGGATAGTGCACCTTGCGCCAGCGTATGGTGAGGAAGACTTTGAGCTAGCTCAAGACAACAAGGTGCCGGTTGTACATGTACTAGATGAGAGCGGCATCTACACAGAAGGCGACTGGAAAGGTGAAAACGTATGGGAGATTAACAAAACTATCGCAAAAGACCTACGTGATCAGGGTGTGGTCTGGAAGATTGACTACATTCGCCATAGTTATCCGCATTGTCATCGATGTAACACGCGGTTGATGTATCGCGCACACCCCAGCTGGTTCTTCGACGTTCAAGGCCAGAAAGAAGCAATGTTGGCACAAAATACAGAGGTAATTAACTGGTATCCTCCTCATCTTAAGCATGGCCGTTTCGAGAAAAATATATTGGCTGCACCGGATTGGAATCTAAGTCGTGACCGCTTTTGGGCTACCGCGATGCCAGTTTGGAAGAGCGAAGACGGGGACATAAAGGTTATAGGTAGTTATGCTGAACTTAAAGATTTGAGTGGCGTTGAGCTGGAGGACTATCATCGTCCGTGGGTAGATGAAGTAGAATTTGACTATGAAGGCAAGCACTACAAGCGAATAGATAAAGTGCTGGACGGATGGTTTGAAAGCGGTAGTATGCCGTTTGCCCAGTTTCATTATCCGTTTGAAAACAAAGAAAAGTTTGAGGCGAACTTCCCAGGCGATTTTATTGCAGAGTATATCGGCCAGGTTCGAGCCTGGTTTTATTACCTGCATGTAGTTAATGTTGGGCTTTTTGGCAAAGCGCCATTTAAAAATGTCGTTACCACCGGAAACTTGATGGGGAATGATGGTTATAAGCTAAGTAAATCTCGTGGCAACTACACGGATCCTATGGAAGTTATGGACAGGTACTCAGCAGATGCCGAGCGCTTTTTGCTGTTGAGCTCTCCTGTACTCAAAGCAGAAGATTACAGTCTGCAAGATAAAGACATTGGCGATGTTGCGCGCAAGCTTAATATGATCTGGAATATGTACGACTTCTTTACCATGTATGCAGAGGTAGATGGTTGGGAATTTGACCCCAAGCAGCAATCAGTACTTGCGCTGGAGGACCTGGCTAATCCATTAGACAAATGGATTGTTTCACGCCTGCACCAGCTTACTGACCATGTTACCAAGTACATGGAAGAGTACAATTTGCCTGAAGCACTGAGCGAATTCATGCCCTTTATTGATGATGCATCAAATTGGTACGTGCGCCGATCCCGACGACGTTTCTGGAAAAGCGGAGATGATGCCGACAAAAGCGATGCGTATCGAACGCTGCATTATGTCTTATACCGTTTGAGCATAGTTCTAGCACCATTTACACCGTTTTTGGCTGAAGAGCTGTATCAAAAGCTAGGGGGAGATGCAGAATCAGTTCACCTACTTGATTGGCCATCTGGCGGCCAGGTTGATGAACTGGTTATAGATGATATGGCGAGATTGCGCGAAATCATCACTGACGGTCTATCACAAAGAGCTGCAGCAGGGATTAAGGTGCGCCAGCCTTTAAAGAAGATTACTGCCAATACTTCTGATGCAGCATTGCTTAATAAGTACGAAGGCATTGTTAAGGAAGAGCTAAATGTTAAGATGATCGAAGAAATAAGTAGTAAAAGCTTGAAAAAACCGCTCATTGATCTTTTGGCTACACCCGAACTTAAACGCGAGGGAATGATGCGAGAAGTAGTTCGGCAAGTGCAAAACGCTCGCAAACAAGCAGAGCTTAACGTTGATGATCGCATTTTGCTCTCTTTGCAAACGAATGACACTACATTACAGCAAGCCATTAAAGATCATAAAGAAACAATCATGAACGAAACATTAGCTGTCAAGCTTGACGCAACGCTTAGTTCACCACAGGCACATAAAGAAGATACAAAAGTTGAAGGAGCCGATTTAACTATAATGCTTGCGCTTGCATAATTGTTTTTTGAGTTTACAATATTCTATTACTATAAAATTATGAAGAAAGTTAAATCAGTAAATCCAACACGTATCAGCGCTGCCCTTGAGGCAGAGGTTATTGACGGGGCGCCATTT
Source organism: uncultured Candidatus Saccharibacteria bacterium (assembly GCA_964426755.1). Classification (GTDB taxonomy): domain Bacteria; phylum Patescibacteriota; class Saccharimonadia; order Saccharimonadales; family JAGQNJ01; genus CAYRRR01. The sequence goes on from CAYRRR010000002.1 coordinate 22,310, forward strand.
CCGTATAGCCCCGATAATCCGCAGTCACGAGCAGTAGCGCGCTTAATAGAGCCCGGTGAAGCTCGCGCGTGCAGTTATTGTGATGAGCCAGCTAAATTTAAGGCAAAGCAAAAAGGGCAGTTTTTAATTGAAGCAACGGTAGTAGATGATGACGGCAAGTGGGAGCGTAATGAAATTTTCTTCCCCCCAAGCTGTTATGATGAAGCAGGTGCCCCGTACGGTCCGGTATACACCAAATCACCCCAACAGGGCATCCAAGAAGGAACACTTTCGCCCGATGATTTTGTGTCATTAAGGCAATAAACCCTAGAATTCAGGGTTTTACCAAGCATCATGACACTTTACAGAGACGCGCTAATCTGTTACACTTTATCGGTAACTTTTCTCAACACATAAGACGAATAGAAGAGATAATATGAGTAAAAAAGCAGTAATTGCCACTGGTGGCAAACAATATATTGTGAGCGAAGGCGAGACAATAGAAGTCGAGCGGCTTAAGGACGCTAAAGACAAACTAACCTTTAATCCGTTATTAGTAATTGATGGCGAGACGGTGAGCGTAGGCGCACCTGAAGTTTCTGGTGCTTCAGTTACCGCGAAGGTAATAGAAGAAGTAAAAGCCGATAAAGTAACTTCTATTCGTTACAAGTCTAAAAAACGTGTAAAAAAAGTACGTGGTCATCGCCAGGTTCTAACACGTATTACTGTCGATAAGATCTCTTTAAAATAACACGCTACACATTGCTTCCGGTACGTGAAAATGCTACGCTTGAGGAGTGAAAAGCGTATCGGGTATGAGGCATATCATTGCAGTTTTAAACCAAAAAGGTGGTGTTGGTAAGACCACTAGCACTATCAACATAGCAGCCTATTTAGCTAAAATGGGACGATCTGTATTGGTAGTTGATCTGGACCCGCAAGGTAACGCAACAAGCGGTCTTGGTCTTGCAAAAAAGAATCAGGTCACCACATATGATGTACTGTTGAATGGAGCTTTGCTTGGCCAAGCAATCAAAGAAGTAGATAACAGTGATATAGCAGTTGTGCCTGCAAACGCTGATTTAGCTGGAGCAGAAGTAGAGTTAGTTTCACAGACAGATCGCGAAAACAGGCTTAAGAACGCTCTCGTACATGCATCGTATGATTATATATTGATAGATTGCCCCCCTTCGCTAGGGCTACTAAGTATTAACGCTCTGACTGCAGCAGATTCTGTGCTGATTCCCGTACAGGCTGAGTATTATGCGCTCGAAGGCTTGACACAACTTCTTTCAACCATACAACGAGTACGCGAGGGATTAAATCCAAACTTAGATCTGCTGGGAGTAGTGGTAACAATGTATGATAGTCGAACATCTCTGTCCGACAGTGTCTATAAAGAGTTACAGAAGCATTTTGGCGCAAAACTATTCAAAACCGTAATACCTAGAAACGTGCGTTTAGCTGAAGCGCCAAGCTACGGTAAGACCATACTCGAACATGATAAATGGTCACGGGGTGCTCGAGCATATAAAGCGTTAGCAAAGGAGATAGACAAACATGGCAACTAAAGCTGGACTTGGCAAAGGTCTTGACGCGCTGATTCCGAAAGAGTTTGATAATTCGATATTGCAGAGTTCTGAAAAAGTCCAAACAGTTCCTGTAAATGAGGTAAGCCCCAACCCTGATCAGCCTCGTAAACATTTTGATGAGAATGCGCTGCAAGAACTAGCAACTTCAATCAGATCACATGGGATAGTGCAGCCACTTGTGGTTACAAAAAGCGGCGACACATATCGGATTGTAGCAGGTGAACGACGCTGGCGAGCGGCAAAACTCGCTGGCTTAAAAGAGGTTCCGGTTATAGTGCGCTCACTAAAGCAACTCGAAGAGCTTGAGGTGGCAATTATTGAGAATGTTCAGCGGGTTGATTTGTCGCCGCTTGAACAGGCACTGTCTATCGAGCGCTTACATGACCAATTTAGCCTAAGCTACGGTGATATTGCTACTAAGCTGGGCAAGGCAATTCCTACTATTCACAATACGGTACGGCTACTGCAGCTACCCGACAATGCAAAAAAAGCGCTACAAGCAAAAAAAATAAGTGAAGGGCATGCTCGAGCAATTCTTGCCCTTAAAGATAGCCCTAATAAGCAATCAGAGTTACTGGCGTCCATATTAGAGCATGGATGGTCAGTACGGCAGGCAGAGCAATTTGTGACAGGTTCACGTCAGTCTCATCATAAGCCACGAGCAGTTACGCAGCATATGGCTACCAGCAACCTTCAAACCCAGGCGCTATCAAAACAATTGAATACATCAGTTACCATAAAACGAACCGCAAAAGGTGGCAAATTAGAAGTTTACTTTAAGGATGATGCCGACCTGGAACGAATTGCTAAGCAATTACTGTCTTAAAACGTCCGGGCTTTATTGAGCGGAAAGATGCGTATACCGAGTTTTCCGACAATGTCTTCTGCCTTAACGTTACCGAAGTAGCGGGAGTCAAGCGAATTGTTACGATTGTCGCCTAATACAAATACTTCTCCGTCTTGTACCCTGATATCAACATCATTTCCTGCGCTTCTATCTGATGACTGAGCATATTCTTGGCCTTTGTCAGGGTCAAATCCGTTAGGTTTTTGTGCATTATAAACAGTAACCTGACCATCGCGAACGGTGACGCGCTCGCCAGGTAAGCCGATAACCCGTTTCACGAGCTGTCGGTTGCCTTGACCGGTGCCTGATTCGTCACGGCTAAAAATAATCACCTCGTAGCGGTCCGGAATATAATCTTTGCCGGTAAGCCGCGCCCATGTTCGAGGCATTTTATTGACTATCAACAGATCTTGGTTTTGCAGTGTTTGTTCCATGCTTGGCCCGTCAACTTCGTACGACTGAATAACAAATAGTATGAGCACCAATGCTAGTAGGGGTGCTGCCAAAAACAAGGCGACTGTCGAGATGATGCTACGCCAGTTTCGGCTAGGGTCATCCGGCGTGGTTTGAAGCGGTTGAGCTGGGTAGTTGTTTGTTACCGGGGTTCTATAATCAGACATTACAGATAATAACTATACGGTAAACAGGTCTAAATAGCCATAAAAGTTTTTACAAATAACTTTCATACCTTGGCGATAAACGCTATACTAAAGACCACGTGCTATGGATAATTTCCGAAGACCAAAACGTGTAGTTAATTCAAGCGACATGGATGGAATTTTACGTTCCAGAATGCGCTATAACCCGGGTAGCTTCTCTTCTCGACGACAAGTTACTCGTGATTCAAGTTCAGTTCATAAAACAAGCGATGCTCGTATTGGGAATTTTGAACGTAAAGATGGTTTTTTCGCAAGAAAAACCAAGCCGATAACGCCCGATGGCCGTGCCTTAGGACGTCAGTCACGCGCAGCTCGCAACCCTATTGATATGACCATAGAAGAAAAACCGTCACGCAAAAACAAGAAAAGTAATAAGAGAAGCCTGGACTGGAAGCGTGTATTGAAACGAACGGTAATCGGCGTCTTGCTATTGGGTCTTATTGTGGGCGGTTACCTAGGTGCAAAAGGTTTCTTGCGTGCCCGACAGATATTCAAGGGCGGGGGTGACGATGTTCTGTGGAGTTGCGAGCCAAACGTAGACTCACTAAAGCAAGAGGGTGATGGCAGGATTAACTTTTTATTACTGGGTAAAGGCGGTCCTGAGCAAACTGATAGCCCTGATTTAACGGATACAATTATTGTGGCTAGTGTTGACCCCTGTAATAATGAGGCCGGTTTATTGAGTATTCCACGCGATCTCGCAGTCAAAATGGAGAGCGGCGAAACAAATAAAATCAATGCCGTATACGCCTTAACAAAAATGGCCTCTAAGGCGGATGATAAGTCTGACGAAGAGGCAGAGCAAGAGGCTATTGAGGCAATTGAAAATGCCGTAGAAAACGTAGTTGGTTTGCGTATGGATCGCTATATAATGCTCGATTTCACGGCCTTTGAGCAGGCAGTTGATGCAGTTGGTGGCATTACCATAGATGTGCAGAAGCCCGTTAGTGAGCAAATGCGCTTAAAAGGTAAACAGTATCGATTGGATGTTCCAACCGGTACGCAGGAGTTTGATGGACTTCGAGCTTTGGCGTACACGCGCTCGCGGTATACTAGTGCACGAGGTGATTTTGATCGGTCGGAACGCCAACGAGAGGTGATTGTCGCACTTCGTGAGAAGGTCTTTAGCCTCGGTACGTTTAGCAACCCTCTTAAAATTTCTCAACTAATGGATGCATTTGGTACGCGGGTTCGCACCAATATAAATGGTAATGATGAAATCGGTAAGCTATATACTATTGGCCAAGCAATTGATGCCTCTCGCATTAAGTCAGTCAGCTTGGTTGATGAGCCGAATGTATTAATCGGCAGCGGCGGGGCAAGCTTAGGATTGGGCTCGGTTCAGGTGCCAAAAGCGGGACTGTATCGCTACGATGACATTAGAGCGTTTGTGCGTACAACCTTTGTTGATGGCTTTATAAAGAAAGAAAACGCTCAAATAGCTGTGCTGAACGGAACAACGGTAGCAAATTTAGCAAAAACAAAGGGCGAGTTGCTAAAATCGTATGGCTACAATGTCAGTGAAGTCGGTGATGCGCCAACTAAGAATAACCCCTCTACGATAATCATTGATTTGAAGAAAAAAGACACAAAGCTTACCAAGCGATACCTGGAGCTTCGCTTTAAGACAACCGCAACAACTAAGCTGCCCGAGGGCTATACGCCGCCCGAGAACGCCGACTTTGTTATAATAGTGGGGCAGAATGAAACGAGTAACCGCTAAAATTAAGCCCGCCGCGGGCTTTTCATACCTGTTCCACCTTTTTTTAACCGTACTATTGCCGTTAACCGTTTACGTATTGGTTAGGCTTAATCTGGTGCAGCTCGCAGTTATTTTGGTTATTGTCAGTAAGTGGCGCATGTTTTCGGTGCGACCACGCCACTGGCTGGCTATAATCAGAGCAAACGCTGCAGACATTATCGTTGGAATGGCTTCGATTATCTTTATGATAAACACTTCAAGCGGTATTATGCAGCTGATATGGGCCGTAGCCTATGCTTTGTGGCTCATACTTATAAAGCCGAGTTCAAGTGTTTTTGGCGTGTCGTTACAAGCGTTTATTGCCTTTTTGTATGGTATAACCGCCATATACCTTGAATGGGGTGCATCAGATGCGCTAGTACTTATGATCATGACTTGGTTAGTTTGTTATTCTGTGGCTCGACACTTTTTGACAAGCTTTGACGAGCCGCATGCGCCGTTTTTAGCAAATATGTGGGCATTATTTGGTGGCAGCTTGGCGTGGCTGTTGTCCCACTGGTTGCTGTACTATCAGGTGGTATCTCAGGTTTCGTTATTATTAGTCGTTTTAGGTTTTGGTGTCGGGACATTATATTATCTAGATAAAACTGATCGGTTATCAGCATTACTGCGTCGTCAAATTATCTTTATTATGATTGCAATTGTTATAATAACATTAGCGTTTTCTGACTGGGGAGATAAAACAATATAGGAGGGTGACATTGGAAGAAGAACAACGGCAAGCACCGACTCAAAAACCGGTAATAAATTCTCAACATAAAAGCGGCGTATCGAAACACACCTTGTTAACCATTGTGGCGATCTTTTTTATTAGTATTGCCTCAGGATTTACGGGTGGCTTAATTGGTGTGAACTATAAAAGTAATTCTACCAGTACGACCGAACGTATTGAGCAAGGGCGTCAGGTCATTGAAGAGCAGGGAGATCTTATCAGTAGTATTGCCAAAGAAGTTGGGCCCAGTGTCGTTTCGATTGATGTAACGAGTCGAGGAGAGGCTGAATCATTTTTTGGTCCACGAACGTTCCAGCAGCAAAGTGCCGGAACAGGCTTTATCATCAGCGAGTCAGGGTATGTGGTAACTAATCGCCATGTTATTGCTGAGGGTGTTACCCAAGTAAGTTTAACAATGTCTGACGGCACCATTTTAGATGAAGTAGCGGTGGTTGGGCGAACCGCAGGTTCGGATCCGCTTGACGTAGCGTTTTTAAAGATAAATAACACCAAAGGAAAAAAACTTACGGTGGCACGACTAGGAGATTCTGGTAGCGTAGAGGTAGGCGACACGGTTATTGCCATCGGCAATGCGTTAGGTCAGTTTCAAAATTCAGTCACCTCGGGGATTATATCGGGATATGGAAGAAGTGTTGAAGCGTCAGATGGACGGGGTGCCAATGCTGAAAACCTCCAAAATCTTTTTCAAACCGACGCTGCAATCAATCAAGGTAACTCAGGGGGTCCACTCGTAAACAGTAACGGAGAGGTAATTGGTATCAATACGGCCGTAGCAGGTGGTTCAGCTCAAAATATAGGTTTTGCCATACCTATCAATGATACAAAGGGTTTGATCCAGGGTGTTTTAGAAAATGGCAGAGTGCAGCGACCATACCTCGGGGTGCGATACATTCAAATTACGCCAGGCAATGCTGAAGAGCTGGGCGTGAGTGTGGATGAAGGCGCCTATGTGGGCGGAGTGACCGGAACGGGCATAGTAGTCGGCTCGCCAGCTCAACAGGCCGGATTACAGGATAAAGACGTTATTATTAAAGTAAATGGGCAGCCAGTCGATCAAAACAACACGCTTGCGTCTGTTATTGGGCGATTTAAGGTTGGCGAAGAAGTAGAAATAACCTATTTACGGGGAGGCCAAGAACGAACCACGAAGGTCACCCTTGGCGAACTACCGGCAAATTAGTTTAGTTGGCTTGAAAAATCTGAACCAAGCCCTCTGTTTCAAGTAGTGAATAACCCGCAGCTTTTGCGTAAGCTTTCTGAGTTTGATGCTGCTTGCGTAGACTTTCCGTCATAACGTATTTGCAACTAGCGAGACCGCTAATTTTTTGCCAAAGTGCTTCATATAATGCTAATCCCCCATTGTCTGCAAATAGGGCAAGTGAGGGTTCATAGTCAAGCTCTGGCTCAAGATACATGTCTTTGGGCACATAGGGCAGGTTGGCGACGATGATCGAAAAGTGATTTGTTGCAGGCAATAAGTCAGCTTGGACTAACGAGCAGTCAGCATTAAGATTATTCATATTCTTTTTAGCAACTTTTAGTGCTAACGGGTCGATATCAAGCAGTGTGACATGATTCTTGGGTAGCTCAAGCTTTAGGGTGATACCTAAAACTCCTGAGCCGCTACCCACATCTACAATGGATTCGTGGGTAAAATTATATTTTTTAGCTAACGTAATGAATGCTTCTGATTCTGGCCGAGGAATGAGCACATTCTTATCGACAAAAAAATCTCGACCATAAAATTCAATACGGTTGGTAATGTAGGCAATTGGCTTGCGGCTCTTTCTTTGTGTCAGCAGCTCATTCAAAGCGGTGTGTTGCGCGATAGTCAGCGGTTTGTCGGTGTGGGCCAAGAGGTGGACGCGATCTGTTTTGAGGGCAAATTCTAGCAATAATAATGCATCTAATTGGTAAGATGGAATACCAGCGTCTTTTAATTGCTTACGGGCAGCGATCAGCCAATCATTTATCGTCAGAGATGAGTTGGCGTTCATAACTGTTTAGTTTTTCAAAAAGATCATCAATATCACCGTCCAGAGCGGCCGGCAAGTTGCTCCGCGAGTAGCCGATGCGATGGTCAGTAATACGATCTTGCGGAAAGTTATAAGTGCGAATCTTTTCTGAACGATCACCAGAACCTATCAGTTTACGGCGTGCATCTGATAGCTCTTTTTGTTCGGCCTCAATTTTTTGAGCTAACAAACGCGAGCGCAGTACACTCATTGCTTTGTCTTTGTTTTTAAGTTGTGACTTTTCGTCTTGGTTGGCTACAACTAAACCGGTCGGAATATGGGTGATACGTACTGCTGAGTCTGTTGTGTTAACAGATTGACCGCCGTGTCCTGACGCTCGGTAGACGTCAATTCGCAGGTCACTTGGCTTAATTTCTATGTCACTTTCTTCCGCTTCTGGTAAAACGGCTACCGTTACCGTGCTGGTATGCACGCGCCCTTGGCTCTCTGTGGCAGGCACACGCTGTACGCGGTGAACGCCTGCTTCAAACTTAAAGTTTTTGTACGCGTCAGTGCCTCGTATTGCAACGGTAACCTCTTTAAAGCCACCAGCTTCTGACGGGCTTTGATTAATGAGTTCTAGCTTGAAACCATGGTTTTCTGCCCATCGTGTATACATTCGGTATAAATCACCGGCAAATAAGCTGGCTTCATCACCTCCGGCAGCGGCTCTGATTTCTAAAATACAGTCGCGTTCATCGTTCGGGTCTTTAGGGATGAGCACCTCTGTTAAACGAGCTTCATTTATTGCCAGTGCAGACGCTGTTTTTTGAAGTTCCTCCTGCGCGAGCGTCACCATCTCTGCGTCGTCGCTATTGGTGAGCTCTGTTGCTTCTTTTAATGAACGCTCCAATTTCTTTTTTTGGTCAAAAAGAGTAATGATATCTTCTAATTTGCTTTGCCGGCGGGCAATTTTTGGGTAGCTAGGGTCACTAAAGATAGTAGGGTCTTGTAGCTTTTGCTGTATTTTGGCCAGTTCGGCACGTAGTTGAGCTTCTTTTTCTTGCATGAATATTCTCTAGTATAAATGAAAACCGCTCCGATGTTGATATTCAGAGCGGTAAACGTAAAAATAGTTACTTATCGTTAGATGGGGCGGCTTTTTCTTTAGCTTTTGCCGCCTTCTTGTCAGCCTGTTTGGTTTTCTTGCTGGCTGCGTTTTGACGAGCTGCCTGCGCCTTTGCTGCTGCTTCGCGACGGGCTTTAAATTTATCTACACGACCTTCAATGTCAAGCAACTTTTCTTGACCGGTATAGAAGGGATGTGATGAGCTTGAAATGTGGATTTTTACCAATGGATATTCAACGCCATCAAGCGTAATGGTATCGCTAGTAGCCACGGTTGATTTCGTGACGTACGTGGTGTTGTCGTTGAGGTCTTGAAAAACGACCGGACGATAATTTTTGGGGTGCAAATCTTTCTTCATAGTCAGAGCAGTATTATACACAGCTAACCAACAGAGGTCAACAGTTTAATCTTATTTTGCTTCACCGTAGATTTCTAGTAGATTTCTAACGGAAGAGATGTTTATCGTGACCCTATCTCTTTATTGTACCATAGAATGTATGCAAAGTCAATAGATGTAGAATAAAACAAAGCAGATAGCCTGGCCGCTTGCAACAGAGGTGACGATGTGCTATACTCGTCAAGTAAACAACTAAGCAGGAGAGCTGGTAATCCTTCCTGGGTATCATCCGTGTAGGTATGCCTCGGGCTGCAGCTCTACCGAAGAAGAAAGGATTTATAAACAATGGCATCTGTTGATGTTGATATTAAAAAATTACTTGAAGCTGGGGCTCATTTTGGCCACAAAGCTTCACGTTGGCACCCTAAAATGGCGCCATATATTCACTCAAAGCGTGAAGGTACCTATATTATTGATCTTACTAAAACCGTAGCGGCTCTACAGGATGCAATGAATTTTGTTGAGAAGTCTGTGGCTGAGGGCAAGCAGGTCTTGGTTGTAGGTACAAAGCGTCAGGCTCGCGATATTGCTAAAAAACTGGCAGAAGACACTGCTATGCCTTATGTTACCGAACGCTGGCTTGGCGGGATGCTTACAAATCAAAACACTATTGGCGGCCGCGTTAAGCATCTGAAAGACCTAGAAGGACGCATGGAATCTGGTCAGCTGGCAGCGAAATATAACAAACTTGAGCTACAGCGGTATCAAGAAGAAATTGATCATATGAACAGTCTCTACGGCGGTATTAAGAGTATGGTGGCTAAACCGGGAATAGTCTTTGTATTCGATGTTTTAACTGATCAAAATGCGGTTAGAGAGGCTAAAAAGCTGAATATTCCAATTGTCGGCTTGGTTGATACGAATGCGGATCCAAGTGATATTACATATCCGATTCCTGCCAATGACGACGCTATTAAAACGCTGCAGCTAGTAGCGGATTATGTGAAGCAAGCCATTGAAAACGGCAAAAGCAAACAAAAGAAAACCGAAGATAAGAAATAGGGAGGAAGTATGGACATTGAATCAATTAAGCGCTTGCGTGAATTAACTGGTGTCGGCATTACCGATGCTAAAAAAGCCTTGGTAGAGGCTGACGGCGACTTTGACAAAGCACTTGAGGCTATGCGTAAAAAAGGCCTGACTAAGGCAGAAAAGCGTGGTGAACGCGAAGCTCGCACCGGCGTAATAGGTACGTACAATCATGATGGGCGTATTGGCGTTTTGGTAGAAGTAAACTGTGAGACTGACTTTGTGGCCCGAAACGAAATATTTACTGATTTGGTAAAAGATATCAGCATGCACGTTGCAGCTGCCTCACCTCAATACATTAGTGCAGATGACATTCCCGCAGAAGAAACCGACAAAGTCCGGGCAGAGTTTAGCGAAAAGGCTAAGGCAGAAGGTAAGCCGGCCGATATGATTGATAAGATTGTCGATGGTATGCTCACAAAACATTTTGCAGAACGATGCTTGCTCGATCAGCCATTTGTCAAAAATCCTGACCAGACCGTTGGTGAGCTTGTAAAAGAGCACATTGCCAAACTTGGCGAGAACATTGTGGTGCGCCGTATAAGTCGCATGCAACTTGGCGAAGTAGAGTAAGCTTTTAATCTTTGTTGTGTGATGAGTAGAGGTAAATGGATAGCTACACCAGAAGTCTATGACGCAACTGGGGCAGAAATAACTATTGGCGACATTGGTTTGCCGCATGGCCTGGACTCAGAACGGATTCAGTTTAATGTAGATGCGCTCCGACGCGGCGTAATAAGCTGGGGTGGGTATGCCGCCTTGGTTTTGGGGTCGCGAGCCGGGGAGCGAGACAAGATTGCGCCGCACGTATCAGGTGTGAATGAGGATGGCTCAATAACCGGCGTTTCGTCTCGAACAGAACGAGCCGAACTGGCGACGAGTTCATCAGATCAGAACACATTATTAGAGAGATTGAATGTTCGCAACGGCACACTTTATGTAAAGCTAAACTCTACTGTCTTAAATGATAGAGCAACGTTAGAGGAGCAATTTGACCCTGCTTTTAAAGCTAGGCAGCTTAATCGCGCATTGAAGAAACCAATAATACATGCAGTGACGAAGCATAGCACCAGTGGTAGACTTAGGGTGTCTAATCCATTTGGTGTGGCCCTTGACGGGATGCTTCTCAGTTCATCTGTAATGAGTTATGTAGAGCGTGATCCAAGCCTTTTTATAAGTCTACTTTTATTGAATATGACAGGGCAAAAGGGTGTTATACCACTCATGAACAAAAACAGCTATGGTGTTCCTTATGGTGACACCGTGACAGATCCAGTGTTTGTTTCAATGAGGCCAACGCGAGCAATCATGGCTGCTGGCACGCTAGCATCACAGCGACTTGTGCGGGCTACGCCTCTTAAGTCTGAATCATAAAATATGATAAAATAAACCTACAGAAAGGGAGTTTTATGGATATTAATCAAGTGGTTGAAACTACTAAAGAAAAGCTTGAAGCTACAGTTAAACGCTTTGAGGAAGAGCTAAAAAAACTCCGAACAGGTCGTGCAAGTGCAGCTATGCTTGACGGTGTTATGGTTGAAGCGTATGGCTCTCAAATGCCACTCAATCAGGTGGCAAACGTGACTGCTCCCGAGGCGCAATTACTTCAGATTACACCATTCGACCCCAATAATTTAGCGGCAATTAGTGCAGCGATTCGCGACAATCAATCGCTTGGACTGAACCCGGCTGATGATGGCCGCGTTGTGCGAGTGCCAATTCCGCCGCTCACAGAAGAACGACGACGTGAAATCACGAAACAAGTTGGTGTCAAATTAGAAGAAACTATGATCGTCATGCGCGGTATCAGACATGAAGCGCTCGATGTAATTGATGATGCGAAAAAAAATAAATCTCTTGGTGAAGATGAAGCCAAGCGCTTGTCGCAGCAAGTTGAAGATACAATGAATAAAACTAAAGTAGCAGCTGAGGCTGTTGCCAAAAATAAAGAACAAGAAATTATGACTGTCTAGTCTCTGTAGAGGCTGATAGAGTTGTACAATAAATATGATGAAAGTACAGAACATCCCAGATCATGTAGGTATAATCCTGGACGGAAACCGACGTTGGGCAAAAGCGCGAGGTTTGACTACGCTTGAAGGGCATCGCAAGGGCGCAGAAGTTTTTCGGGAGGTTGCCTTGGCTGCATTTGATCGCGGCGTTTCGTATCTTAGCGCTTATATTTTTTCCACAGATAACTGGAATCGCTCAAATGAAGAGGTTTCGTATCTGATGAAGTTAGTTATTAAAGCAGTCGAACGTTATCTTGATGAATTCCATAAACGAGGCATTAAGATACTTATTATTGGTAGGCGCGACCAAGTGAGCAAAGAAGTAATAAATGCAGTTGAGAAAACAGAATTAAAGACTAAAGATAATAAAAACGGCTGCCTGGTGCTCTGTTTTAACTATGGCGGTCATGAAGAGATTGCCGATGCGGTTAATAAAATATTGGCTGAAAATAAGCACATAACCAGAATAGAGCCCGCCTTAATTGAACAAAACTTGTATGCACCTGAAGTGCCGTCTATTGATCTGCTGATAAGGACTTCAGGCGAACAAAGAACCAGCGGCTTTATGTTGTGGCGATCTGATTATGCCGAACTGATCTTTAGTGATTTGCTGTGGCCTGATTATAGCGTAAGCGCACTTGATGAGGCGTTAACAGAGTATAATAAAAGACAAAGAAGGTTTGGAGGTTAAGTGTCTGTTATTTTGATCATTATAGGTATTTTATTATTTATAACGCTTGTTGTTTTGCATGAGTTTGGTCATTTTGTGCTTGCTCGCCGTAATGGGGTTGAGGTTGAAGAGTTTGGCATAGGCTTTCCGCCGAGAGCATGGGGTAAAAAATTAAAAAGCGGTTTACTTTTCACAATAAACTGGCTGCCGCTCGGAGGCTTTGTGCGCTTAAAAGGAGAGCATGACGCCAACAAAGAGAAGGGCAGTTATGGTGCTGCTAGCCTGTGGGCAAAGACAAAAATAATTATTGCCGGCGTGGTAGTAAATGCATTGCTAGCTGTTTTTATATTTAGCGTGCTGGCATTAGTGGGAATACCAAAGATTCTGGACAATCAGTTTACGGTTGCGAGCGATACAAAAATAATTAGCCAAAAAGTACTGGTGGGCTTAGTTGATGATGATTCGCCGGCGGCTCAAGCCGGTCTGCAGCCTCGTGATGAACTACAGTCTATTGGAAACAGTCCGGATGATTCTATGCAAGTCGCTAGTGCCGACAGTTTGCCAGAGATTACAAAGCAGTTTGCTGGCCAAACTGTATCTATAGTGTACAAGCGTGACGGTGAGCCACACACGACCAAAGCTACTCTTCGCGATAAACAAGAAGTCGAAGCTAGCAAACAAAGCAATGAGCCGCTCGGCTATCTTGGAGTGGTGCCGACTGAATTAACTCTGCAGAGGTCTACATGGTCTGCCCCAATTGTTGGCGTTGGCTTAACAAAACAGGTGGCTACTTTAACCTATAAAGGTCTTGGTAATATTGTCACGAGTTTAGTGAGGGGTGATGCAAAACAGGCCTCTAGCCAAGTGTCAGGGCCAGTGGGTGTTTTTGTGCTACTACGAGACGTTAGTGAACTGGGCTTTCAATTTATTTTAATGATTATTGCCATCATTTCGTTGACACTAGCCATCATGAACTCGTTGCCGATCCCGGCACTTGATGGAGGACGCTTATTCGTAACCTATGTATACCGACTTTTGAATAAGCCACTCACCGAGAAGGCAGAAGATATGATTCACGGCATAGGTTTTATGGTGCTCATCAGCCTCTTTTTGCTTATTACTATTGTTGACGTTGGCAGGTTCTTCTAGTGCAGTCCGGGGTAAGGCAAGAAAATACCCTCAAACAACCTTTTTACGGACCAGTTGCGTCGTTGTTGTTAACGGTTGTCATATTTTTTGGTGCCCAAATTGTAGCTAGTTTAGTGCTTTTTGCAATTGCACAATTATTCGGCATAAAAGAACATGAGATAGAAACTTTCTTTTCGCGATCGGTGGGGCAGTTTGTTTTTGTTTGTATCGCAAATGCTTTAATTTTAGGGTCTTTACACTGGTTAATTAAGCGAAAGAATGGCTCGTGGAAAGATTTAGGCCTAGCTTGGCCGAAACTTAATGACGCTGGACGGGCACTACTTGCATATGGCATATATATATTATTGCTTATTGTGATAACGGCTGTTGCAAAGGCAGTTTATCCAGCACTTGATATAGAACAAGAACAACAAATTGGCTTTGAGGCTAATCAGGGGATTTTGAATTTGTTGATGGCTGGTGTTAGTTTGGTTATTCTGCCGCCAATTATTGAAGAATTATTGTGTCGAGGTTTTCTGTATACCGGTCTCCGGACAAAGTTATCGGTGATTCCTTCCGCAATTATTACTAGTGTCGTTTTTGCGGTAGCACACTTACAGTTTGGCAGCGGTGCGCCGCTGCTATGGGTAGCTGCGATTGACACGTTCGTCTTATCACTGGTACTTGTATATTTACGTGAGAGTACCGGTAAACTGGCCGCGCCGATGTTGCTTCACGGTATAAAAAATGCAATCGCCTTTAGCTTGCTCTTTATTTTCGTGCAATAAGTGGTATAATACAAGACTATGAATTGCAAAACTGTCTTCGAACTTGACGTTCCGATGCCACCCGCTTAGGGTGTTATTTTTGTAATTAATTAAAATGAATGCATATAACGCCCTTCAGTAACGAAGGGCTTTTAAATTGGAGAAAATGATGAGTCAAAATAACAAGATTGAAGAGTGGGGCGTGGGTGAGTATGCTTGGGCAGAATCTGTCGACGGGATTACGGTGGATGGTTGGCAACTCGAGACAGAAGTTGAGCTTCATGCTCATCGCTTGGCACGAAGCGTTTGTAGTGAGCAAATAAGCGTGAAAGATTTATGGAGAGGTGTTAGATTTGCAAATGCTCTTGATAGAGAAGCGGTTGAAGTATACGGCGCAGATTTATCAGATGGCGAGCAGCAAAAAGAGCGCATTGCGCGTCGGCTCATGCATCATGCCGGCCGGCAGGCATTGTTACTAATCAAAGACGAGACTAGGCGCGTTATTTACCGAATTAGCCATAAAATTTAGTACAATAAATGAAAAGAGAGGAAGAATAATGAGAACATCCCAATTATTTACGAAAACTCGTAAGGAGGCACCTGCCGACGAGACAGCCAAGAACGCTCAGCTTTTGATTCGTGCAGGCTATGTGCATAAAGAAATGGCTGGTGTATACGTTTTTATGCCGCTTGGTTTACGGGTACTGGAAAACATTAAACAAATTGTCAGAGAAGAGATGGATAATGTGGGTGGTCAAGAAGTGCAAATGACTGTTTTGCAGCCTAAAGAACTGTTTGAGAAAACCGATAGATGGGATGATAAAAAAGTAGACAACTGGTTTAAAACAAAGCTAGTCAATGGCACGGAGTTAGGTATGGGCTTAACGCACGAAGAGCCAATAGTTGATATGTTGTCAGATTACATCAGTTCTTATAAAGACCTCCCTGTGCTGGCTTATCAGATCCAGACTAAGTTTAGAAACGAACTGAGAGCTCAAGCGGGGCTATTGCGAGGGCGTGAGTTTGTTATGAAAGATATGTATAGCTTTGCGCGTACCCAAGAAGAGCATGAACAAATTTATGAGAAAGTCGCGGAAGCATACCACAAGGTTTATGAACGCCTAGGAATTGGTGATATTACCTATAGAACTTACGCTGATGGCGGTATTTTTACGCAACGGTTTAGTGATGAATTCCAGATGCTTAGTGAAATTGGAGAAGACACTATTTATATTGATACATCACGCAAGATTGCCGTCAATAAAGAGGTTATAGATGATGAACGGTTGAAAAATATCGATGTCAATAAAGCCGATCTTAAGGAACATAAGGCTATAGAAGTCGGTAATATTTTTCCCTTAGAAAGTAAATATACAGATGCACTGAATGTTTTCTATACAGATGCAGATGGCAGTCAACAAAAAATTATTGCCGGCTGTTACGGAATCGGTGTAAGTCGTTTGGTTGGGGCGCTAGCCGAGCATTTTGCAGACGATAAAGGTTTAGTATGGCCTGAGAATATTGCACCATTTAAAGCGGTACTTTGTACACTTAACCCTGACGAGGCGGTAGTAGGTGCGGCGGATGCTTTGTATGCCGCTCTTGAAGAGCAAGGAGTATCAATTATGTATGATGATCGTGACGTACGTGCCGGTGAAAAACTTGCTGATGCTGATCTCTTGGGCATTCCACACCGCATCGTTATCAGTCCCAAAACGCTTGAGCGCAATCAGTACGAATATAAACATCGCACTTCATCAGTGACCAAAATGTTAAGTCGTGAAGAGCTCTATAAATTATTGGCACAAACAAACTAAGGTTGCTATAATACAGGCAAATCACTGATAACATCAAAGACCTATCAGATTGAATTGTTCAGAAAGACAGTGAGGTAATTAGAGTATGAAAAAACAATTTCATTTAACTAAAGAAGGTATTGCAGAACTAAAGGCAGAACTAAAGGCATTGCAAGCCGAGCGTGTTCCGATTGCTGAACGCATTAAGACAGCCCGTGAGTTTGGTGACTTAGCTGAAAATGCGGAATACACCGCTGCAAGGGCTGAGCAGGAGCAAACCGAAGGTCGCATAGCGGAAATCGAGCATATTTTACAAAACGTTAAAGTCATACACAAACCGACAGGTGATAGTAAGGTTCAGTTGGGCTCAAATGTGAAGCTTAAAAGTGCTGACGGTAAAACAAAAGAGTTTCAAGTGGTTGGTACGGTTGAAGCTGATCCGATGAATGGCAAGATCTCTGATGAGTCTCCTATTGGTAAGGCGTTATTGGGCAAAAAAGAGGGCGATGAAGTAGAGATTAAAACACCAGCTGAAACCTCTGCATACGTGATTATTGAAATAGGTTAGATTTATGTCTGACAATTCAAATAAAAGATATTGGCTGACAACCGTTGTCGAGCAAATAGCCAAAGAATACCCAAATGGTACGCTTGTCGTGGCAAGTGGTATTTCTCCGTCTGCTAGTTATCATATCGGCCATTTTCGAGAAGTATTGACTGCTGATGGTCTAGCATGGGGACTGCGAAGGCTTGGGCGAGAAGTTCGCCACATCCACTTTGTTGATAATTTTGATCCATTACGAAAGCGCTATCATTTTTTGCCCAAATCGTACGACCAGTATGTCGGCTGGCCTATTTGTCTTGTTCCAGCTCCAGATGGTAGTGAGAAGAGCTATGCTACGTACTTTAGTGAAGAGTTTCAGAAGCGTGCTTCTGAGATGGGTATTGATATGGAAGTTGTTTACAGCTACGAAGACCAATACAAAAGTGGCAAAATGGTGCCGTATATTGAAGCAGCCTTGGCGCACGGTCCAGAAATTCGAGATATTTTTAAACGAGTAGCTAATAGAGATTTGTCAGATGATTGGATGCCGATCCAAATACTATCAGACAATAAAAGCTTTAACGAATGGCGCTATAAGGCCATTGATACAAGTAAAAAGACTATCGCTTACATTGACAAAAACGGTCAAGAAGGAGAGGTTAGCTATCAAGACGGTCGGGTAAAACTTAACTGGCGGCTTGATTGGCCGGCGCGCTGGGCATTATGGAATGTAGATGTTGAACCATATGGCAAAGAGCATGCGACAAAGGGTGGAAGTTACGATACGGGCGCTGAATTTGTAAAAACAGTTTTTAAGGCAAAAGCGCCGTTTCCGTTGCCTTACGACACGATTAATATGGCGGGTGACAATAAAAAAATGAGCAGCTCGCTAGGGAACGTAGTAACGCCGGCTGAAGCTCTTGAAATTATGCCGCCAGAAGTTTTACGTTATTTCGTATATCGCAATTTACCAAGGCGAGTGCTTTATTTTGATAGTGGCCTCGGTCTATACAACCTGATTGATGAATTCAGCAAAGTTGAAGAAGCTGTAGAGTCGGGCAATACGCATGAGTTTGCGGAAGCGTACAATGTATCAACTGCTATTTCATCACAGCGAACGATAACAAGCATACCATTTAACCATTTGGTAAGCGTATTCCAGGCAGCTCAAGGTAATGAAGAGGAAATAGTAGCTATTTTGAAGCGAACCGGGTACGGTGACGTTGTCTCGACTCACGCAGAGGTGCTCAAGCGTGAAATCCCCTATGTTGCCAACTGGCTAGAGAAGTACGCGCCTGATAGCGTAAAATTTGTTGTTCAAGATGCGCTGCCAAAGGTTGAACTGAGCGAAGCGCAGAAACAATTTGCGCAAATACTTGCTGACAAGCTCGTTGCTATGCAAGATATCGACGGTCAAACAATGCATGAGACAATATACGCAGCCAAAGAAGAGGCTGACCTGCAGCCGGGTGAGGCATTTAAGGCGCTGTATCGTTTAATTCTAGACAAAGATTCTGGCCCAAAGGCCGGTTGGTTTTTGGCCTCGCTTGATAAAGGATGGCTGATTAAACGTCTTAAGCAAGAGGTATAAGCATATAGCAAATATATCGCTTGTGACATAAGGAGGACCTATGAAGGCAACACTAGCAGGAGGGTGCTTTTGGTGTTTGGAGGCAGCATATCAATTAATTGAGGGTGTAAAAAAAGTTGTACCTGGGTATGCTGGTGGAGCGTTTGAAAATCCATCATATCAGCAAGTATGTACGGGTGAGACAGGTCATGCAGAGGCGGTGCAAATTACCTATGACGAGCAAGTCCTAAGCTATCAAGATATACTGGATATTTTTTGGACTATTCATGATCCAACAACCTTAAACAGACAGGGTAATGACATAGGATCACAATATCGGTCTATTATTTTGTACGCAAATAATGAGCAAAAGCGGCAAGCCGAGCGGTCACGCAAACAAGTACAAAAAATTTGGGAAGATCCGGTGGTTACAGAAATTAAACCACTTGAAAAGTTTTATGAAGCAGAGCCGGAACACCACGATTACTTTAAAAAACACCCTAATCAGACGTACTGTCAGGTGGTAATAAATCCAAAACTAGAAAAGCTGCGCCAAAAGTTTATAGCTAAACTCAAATAATTTTTACTTTATAACGGCTGGCAAAGTGCAGAGATAATGATACAGTTAAGATATGAAAAAGTTTACGAGCCTTCTTAGGACAAAACAAAAAGTCAATTTTGAAAGATTAAATAAATGGAATATTGGCCTGGCAATACTCCACGCCGTGCAAGGTATTTTGATTCTAGTGTTAAGCCGGGGTGCAAACACAGCGGTAAGCACCAGCTATTTAAGTATAGATCCGCTGCTGAGTCGTGATGGCCAGCCGGTTCTGGTGCCAGCCTCATCCAATTTGTTTGATTTAAATCTCGGTTACTTGGTGGCGGCGTTTTTCTTTATGTCGACAATTGCCCACACCGTTATTGCAACCATATATAGAAAGCGGTATGAAGATGGGTTGAAGAAGGGTATAAATCGGGTGCGGTGGATAGAGTATGCCTTTAGTGCCAGCACCATGATGGTGGCAATTGCAGTTTTGAGTGGCGTATACGATCTTTCAAGTTTACTAATGATATTTAGCCTGGTGGCAGTTATGAATCTGATGGGACTTGTCATGGAGCTTTGGAATCAAACTACAAAACAAACTAACTGGTTGAGTTTTGTGATAGGCTGTTTTGCTGGCATAGTACCGTGGATTGTGTTTGCGGTTTACGTATGGGGTGCCAATGTGTATGGGGCGGGCCAGATTCCAGCCTTTGTGTACTGGATTTACCTTAGCATTTTCATATTCTTTAATATTTTTGCAATTAATATGTATCTTCAATACAAGAAAAAGGGCAAATGGGCAGATTATCTGTACGGCGAAAAAATTTATATGATATTAAGCCTTGTCGCGAAGTCTGCACTGGCCTGGCAGGTGTTTGCCGGAACCTTGAGGCCATAACGAGGGATTAATCTTTTAAGAGGCTTTGGAATACCGCTCTGCCTTTGTACAATAAAAGGTAAATGAGGTATTTAATTTTTGACTTTGACGGTACTCTTGCCGACAGTTTGCCGGTTATTATTGAAATTGCCGAAGATATGCTCGGTATAGAGATCACGCAGAATGATATTGATCGATACAGAAACATGACGGCTAAACAAATCTTAAAAGAGGCGCGCATTCCTTTATATCGAGTACCGAGACTGCTTGTTAGAGGGAAAGCCCTTATGTCATCGCGCGTTAACGAGGTTGTGATGTTTAAAGGCCTTGAGCCAGTAATTAAGCAGCTAGCCGAAGATCATGTGCTGTATGTAGTGAGTTCTAATGGTATTGGTATTATCTCTTCGTTTTTGGAGCGTAATAAAATTGATCAGTATTTTTCAAATATATATGGTAATGTCGGTTTGTTCAGTAAGGCTCAAGCCATTAAGCGGGTAATGAAACGCGAACAATTTGAGGCCTCAAAATCTATATATATAGGTGATGAAGTACGAGATATTGAAGCTGCCAAAAAAATTGGTATGCCTATTATTTCAGTGACCTGGGGTTATAACGGTAAAGAAATATTACGCAAATACCAACCCGATTATTTAGTAGATTCACCACGAGCACTACAAAAAACAATAAAAGCTCTATAGTCAGGTTCGGCTCCTATAACATGCTGCTATACTAAAGTGACATGAGTTATTTTAGGGAACGCAGTCAACCGTATAAACCAGGACAAAAAACTCCATTCAAGGTGAGTCGCAGTAAAATTGAGCTGTTTATGCAGTGTCCACGTTGTTTTTGGCTTGACGTGCGTTTGAAAATTACGCGGCCAAGTGGCCCCCCGTTTAATATTAATAAAGCAATTGATGAACTCTTAAAAAAAGAATTTGATAGTTTTCGGCTTAAAAAAGAGCCTCACCCCTGGATGATAGAAAACCAAATTAAAGCAATTCCTATGCAGCATGCCGAGCTTGAAGCGTGGCGTCACAATTTTACAGGGGTATTTACACTCCATAAACCTACCAATTTACATGTATTTGGTGCGCTTGATGACATTTGGGTGGGTGGCGATGGCGAACTTATTGTGGTAGATTACAAGGCAACTTCAAAAGATAGAGAAGTTACAATAGATTCTGATTGGCAAATTAGCTATAAGCGTCAGCTTGAAGTGTATCAATGGTTGCTAAGACAGAACGGCTTCACGGTAAGCGATACAGGATATTTTGTTTACACCAATGCCCGGATTGATGCAGAGGGTTTTTTTAACAGAGTCGAGTTTAAAACAAAAATAATTCCATACCAAGGTAACGATGCATGGATTGAGCCAACCCTGCAAAAGATGAAAGATTGTATGGAAGGCGACATGCCAAAAGTGGGCATGGCGGCCATGGGCGGTCCATGCGATTTCTGTGTGTATGTCAGAAAACGCACTGAATTAACCTTAAAGCACCTGCAAAATAAGAAGAAATAGCGTTATAATAACACCATGCTAGATATACAGTTTATACGGGAAAATCCGGAATTAGTTGCAGAAAAATCAAAACAAAAAGGCTACGAAGTGGATATTCAGCAACTGTTGGGTTTTGACTCAAAGCGCCGCGAATTATTGGTTGCGATTGAAGCACATCGCCGAAAACGGAATGAAATCGCTGAAAGCATAAAAGGCGGCAAGCCGTCAGAAGATCAAATTACTGAAGGCCGTGAAGTTAAAGATATCTTGGCAGACCTGGAGCATCGTTTTGCCGCTATCGATAAAGAATTTATAGAGCTCCTTAAAGCGGTGCCAAATATGCCGCTCAATACCGTTCCCGTAGGTAGTTCAGAGGCCGACAATGTCGTTATTAAAGCCGTAGGCGAACGGCCGGAGTTTAACTTTAAGCCCAAAAACCATGCTGAAATTGCCGAGACAAAAGGATGGCTAGATCGAGAGCGGGCGGTTAAGATTGCCGGAGCGCGCTTTATATACTCTAAAGGTGATTTAGTTTTGTTGGAATGGGCACTTATGCGGTATGGCATGGACGTATTAAGCGATGAAGCGACGTTAAATGAAATTGTTAATAATAGTAACCTTCGTGTTAGTGCTAAGCCGTTTATGCCCGTGCTACCGCCGTCTGTCGCTAAAAAAGAAGTCTTTGAAGCTACCGGCCGGCTTAATCGCGAAGAGCAGACGTATAAAATCGAAGACGAAGATTTATGGCTGAACGCCAGCGCCGAACACACACTTGCGCCGATGTATTTAGATGAGATATTGCCTGAAGGCGACCTCCCGCTACGATACGTCGGTTATACGACAGCTTTCAGAAAAGAGGCTGGCACCTACGGGAAAGATACCGAAGGATTATTTCGTCTACATCAGTTTAACAAACTAGAAATGGAGAGTTTCACGACGCCTGAAAACTCTCTGCAAGAACATCTTTTCATGGTTGCGATTCAAGAATACTTAATGCAGCAACTTGGATTGCCGTATCAGGTGTTAGAAAAGTGCACTGCAGATATCGGGAAACCAAATGCTAAAGGTGTTGACATTGAAGTGTGGTTGCCGAGCCAAAATACTTATCGAGAAACCCACACGGCAGACTATATGACCGACTATCAAGCGCGAGCAATGAAAACTCGCATACGTCGAAGTAGTGGTGATATAGAGTTTGTGCACACAAATGATGCAACTGTGTTTGCCCAACGGCCTCTTATTGGAATCATCGAAAATTATCAAACACGCGAAGGAGACGTGATTGTTCCAGAGGTGCTCAGGAAATATATGAGAGGGAGAGTAAAAATCTAATGTCATTAAAGCTAGAAATAAACGCAATACATACCGATGTTAGCGATGATCTTAAAAAGTATATTACAAAGAAAATCGGTCGATTGGATCGATTTTTATCACGGCGTGCGCGCGAATCATCGCGTGGCGAAGTAAAGTTAAAACAGTCAAAGAATAAAGGCAAAAAACAACACACCTGTGAAGTCGTGCTTCACTTGCCTCACGAAACCATTACGGTTAGCGAGACAACCATAAACATGTTCGCAGCTGTAGACATTGTAGAGACTAAACTCAAAAATCAGCTTAAAAAATACAAAGAAACACATTCAGTCTTACGGGGTCGTACGCGACAGTTGCTTAGCAAAATACGTTCGCGTTAAGCCTGTGAAGTAGGGTACAATATACCTCCAGAGTGGGAAGATCTTATAAGTTAGGGAAGAATTGAGGATAATGAAAAGAATTTTAAAGAAAGTTTTAGGTGACCCGCAAGCCCAAACTATTAAACGGCTACGCAAACGCGTAAAAGAGATAAATGATCTGGCTGATAAGTACAAAAAACTTTCGGACGAGAAGTTAAAATCACAAACGGACGTTTTGAAGAAGCGGCTCGAGAAAGAGTCGCTGGATAAAATATTGCCTGACGCTTTTGCGGTGGTACGCGAAGCTGCAACCCGAACGCTTAAGCAGCGCCATTTTGATGTACAGCTTATTGGCGGCATGGTTCTTCATGAAGGCAAGGTTGCCGAGATGAAGACCGGTGAAGGGAAAACATTGGTTGCGACCCTACCGGTATATCTCAATGCCTTAACAAGTAAAGGGGTACACGTTGTAACGGTAAACGACTATCTAGCGCAACGTGATGCCGGTTGGATGGGGCAAATCTATGATTTTATGGGGTTGAGCATTGGTGTTATCATTCCTGACGGTTCATTTATTTATGATGCAGCCTATAAAAATGAGAATCATGACGATCCGCGCTTGCGACACCTTAAACCCTGTACACGGCAAGAAGCCTATGCGGCTGATATAACCTATGGTACAAATAATGAGTTCGGCTTTGATTATTTACGAGACAACATGGTGCGCGAAGAAGCGCAGTTGCGCCAGCGAGACTTGCATTATGCAATTGTTGACGAGGTTGACTCAATTTTAATTGACGAGGCGAGAACACCGTTGATAATTTCGGCTGCGGCAGCCGCAAGCGCCACAGCTTACGAGCAATTTGCCAAAGTGGTGCGAACACTGGTAAAAGATAAGCACTATACGGTCGATGAAAAGCACCGTTCAGTTGTACTGACTGATGAGGGTGTAGAAGCAGTTGAAAAGAAGCTTGGCATCGATAATTTATACGCAACAGAAAATATACGCAACATCTATCATCTTGAGCAGGCGTTAAAGGCTGAAGCTGTATTTAAGCGTGACAAAGATTACGTCATAACAAAAGATGGCGAGATTGTTATTGTTGACGAATTTACTGGTCGTTTATTGAAAGGTCGCCGTTATAACGAGGGTCTTCACCAGGCAATCGAGGCCAAAGAAGGAGTAGAAGTCAAAGAAGAATCAATGACTTTAGCTACCATTTCATTCCAGAACTACTTTCGGCTATACGAAAAGCTGTCGGGTATGACCGGTACTGCAGAAACTGAAAGTGAAGAGTTTCACCAGATCTATAAGCTCGACGTCGTGCAGGTCCCTTCTAATAAGCCGCTAATTAGAGATGATCGACCTGATCGAATCTATAAAACCGAGACGGCTAAATTCCGGGCAATTATTAAAGAAGTTCAGGTGCTTCATACCAAGGGGCAGCCAGTTCTGATTGGTACAGTGTCAATTGAGCGTAATGAACTACTCAGTAGCATGCTTAAGCGGGCCGGTATTCCTCACCAAGTTTTGAATGCAAAAAATAATGAAAAAGAGGCGGCCATTGTTGCCGGCGCTGGTCAGAAAGGTGCAGTTACGCTGGCGACTAACATTGCCGGGCGAGGAACCGATATTGTTTTGAGCGATGAGGTAAAGAAGCTTGGTGGCCTGTTTGTACTTGGTTCTGAACGGCATGAATCGAGACGTATTGATAATCAGCTGCGAGGACGCTCTGGTCGTCAAGGCGACCCTGGTGTAACACAATTCTTCGTTTCGTGTGAAGATGACCTTATGCGTATCTTTGGTGGTGAACGAATATTAGCTATCATGGAGCGACTTAACGTTGATGACGATACACCGATTGAAAACAGGGTAATATCGCGAAGTTTAGAGGCGGCACAAAAGAAGGTTGAAGGCTTTAACTTTGACCAGCGGAAAAATGTTGTTCAGTATGACGACGTCATGAACCGCCATCGCAAAGCCACCTATACAATTCGACGCGAAATATTAAAAGATACTGATATTAGTAAACGAATTAGAGCTTTTATTGCGGATGAGGCCAAGGCGATAGCTCAATCACCGCTAGCTCATACCGAGGAATATGAAGAAATGCTTAAACAGGTATTTCCTCTGGATGATGCGGCCTTAGATGTGGTGTTTGATGCCGAGTATGATCAGTTTGCAAAAGTTTTAACCCAAAAGGCTTTAGAATTGTACGAAAGTCGCGAGGCGGCTTTTGGTTCAGATACCATGCGGGCGGTTGAGCGTGAAATTTATTTGCAAGTACTCGATAACTTATGGATGGAGCACCTTGAAAGCATGAATCATTTGCGTGAAGGCATTGGCTGGATGGGGGTTGGTCAAAAAGATCCCTTGGTTGAATATCGACGTCGCTCGCAAGTACTGTTTGAAGATATGCAGCTCAGGTTGCGCCAAGAAATTGTGAAGACTATATTCACCGCCGCACCAGTAAATGAAAACCAGCCTGTTGAGACTGAACTAACTCGAGCAGCTCGCCGTTCAGTTGATAATGCTGATAAAATTATTGAAGCAGAAGGGCTGCATGATGAGGATTTCCTTTCAGTTTCAGACAATACCGCCCAGCTTACTGAAGTTAAGGCCACAAAAAAACAAACTTCGACTAAAAACCGAAAAAAAGCCCGTAAAGCAGAGCGCAAGCGGCGGGCAAAAGGGCGCAAACATTAATGAAACATACAGTTCATGAGCTTACCTTAAAAAATGGTGCAAAAGGCTTACTGGTGCACATTCCTGATGCTACCGTCATAACATATGACATTAATTTTCGGGCTGGTGAATATTTGGTAGAGCGTAATAAATGGGAAACGCCACATTTAATGGAGCACGTTCTGCTCGGTGCTAATGAATTATTCCCACGATCACGTGATTTCCAGGCGGAGTTAGAAAAAAACGGAGCATATGCAAATGCCAGCACCGGTAGTTACGATATTACATATGAAGCTGAGTGCGCAGATTTTGAGTGGGATCGCGTTTTAGGTTTACTTCTTACTGCCATTTCTAAGCCACTATTTTTACAAGATGAATTTGAAGCAGAATTGGGTAATGTTCGAGAAGAGTTATTTTCGCGCTCAAATAATCATTTTCGATACTTGAATTTAGCACTGCGTGAGAAGTACGGTTTTTGCGTCATGACCGATCAAGAGCGACTCAAGCTAATGGATAATGTGACTCTTGGTGATGTTCAGGCGCACTATAAAAAAACGCATCGCGCTCCCAATATGCGTTTTGTTATCGCAGGAAACCTGACAAAACCGAGACAGGAGGTCATACGTAAATTATTAACTACTATCGAATTAGAGGGTGATGGTTATCGGACCCCGCTGCCAGATGAAACGCCCAAATCTTTGTCAGAGCCATTATATTTACATAACCCAACTATTGAAAATCTGTATTTTTATATCGACACCTTTACTCGCCGACGAGTAACAGAGACGGAGAGTTACGGTCTGATGTTGTCTAATATACTTCTAACAGAAACACTTCATTCACGTATTTTTGGCCAAGCGCGCGAGAAAGGTTTAGTTTACGGAGTCAGCTCAAATTATTCACGTTTGCTTGGTTCGACTAATATGTGGCTGGGCGCGCAGGTTATGCCGCAAAACATGCAGGCACTTTCATCGATTATTCGACACGAAATTAACGACATGAAACAGGGGGGCATTAGTGAAGAGGAACTAAGGGCGGCTAAGCTTTTTGCTTTAGGGCGCTATCAGCGAAGTGCGCAAACAGTGGCCAGTACGGCAAATCTTTATAGTAGCCGCTACTTCTATGAGGAGGAAACTGAAGATTACTATGCAATTCCGGATAAAATACAGGCAGTGACCAAAGATCAGATGGTGGCAGCAATCAATGCTGTATTTGCAGAAAAGGTGCGTGGTTTCGGCGTGCTGGGTAGCTGTGGCGAGGAATTTGTACATAAAGCATATACTGCTCTCGAAAGCTTATGGGCAGAGGTTGCATAAGCGGTTATCAATCAGTACACTAAAAGCATCGATAATATAAAGCTTATAGGAGAAGATAAATGAATCCGAATGACAAAGATACGAATGATACCTTGCCAAATACAAACACGCCACCAGCCGAGCCAGTACCAAATACTAATAACTTGAATGAGCCGGCAGCAGCTGCTCCGGTTGTTGCTGAGGACAATCTTGTTGCGTCAGCCGAGCCAGCGTCTCCTTCTCCGATGTTAAATACCGAGGAAACTAATAATTCGGCTGCTCCAAGCGCGACAGACAACCTAAGTCCCAATACACCTGCTGGGGCACAAAGTAATGACAGCGGTAATCCGACTACACCTGCGGGCTTGCCTGCGGCTCCTCTTGGCGGCAGTTCACTGCCTGCTGCGACAACCGGGCCAAAGTCAAAAAAGATGCTTACAATTACGCTCGTTGTACTGGGCGTACTGGTGCTCTTGGTCGTTCTCGGAATGGTTTTAGCGTAAAACATTTAAACAAGTTTTTAGTTAATTGTTATAATCAGGCCTATGTCTGATATAACGGATTCTCTTCATTCGCTACATCATGAGATTCATGATGCAACTATGCGGCTTGGGATTAAAGAGCTAAGAGGCCAACTTGCAAAACTAGAACGCTCAACCCAGGAGCCATCATTCTGGAATGATTCGATGGCTGCTCAAGCTACGATGAAGCAAATCGCAAATCTTAAAAGCCGTATTGAGCCTTGGCTGGCATTGCAGCAGTCAGTGAACGACCTGAAAGAGCTTGATAGTCTTAAGGACCAAAGCCTGAGTGACGAGATTGTTCAACAATTTAAGCAAATCTCAAATGAGTTTGCGGTCAGAAAAAAGGATTTGTTATTTTCAGGACCGTATGACGATCATGGTGTTATTTTAAGCCTTCATGCGGGAGCGGGAGGAACAGACGCTCAAGATTGGGCGCAAATGCTGCTCCGCATGTATGTACGTTGGGTTGAATCTGAGGGCGGTAAGCCAATGCTTATTGAACAATCAGCTGGTGATGAAGCGGGTATAAAAAGTGCAACGCTTCAAATTGATATACCGCTGGCATATGGAAAGTTAAAAGGGGAGCATGGAGTTCATCGCTTGGTGCGCCTGAGTCCATATAATGCCGATAACCTTCGACAAACAAGCTTTGCTAAAGTCGATATTTTACCAAAGATTGATCGTCCAGATGAAGTGCAGCTTGATGAAAAAGACCTTAAGGTCGATGTTTACCGAGCTGGCGGTCATGGTGGTCAGTCAGTCAATACAACCGATTCGGCAGTGCGAATAACTCATATACCCACCGGAATTACGGTGAGTATTCAAAACGAGCGTTCGCAGCTACAGAATAAAGAGACAGCGTTGACTATTTTGCGTTCTCGGCTTGCGCAATTACAGTTAGAACAACACAAAGACCGTTTGAGTGAATTAAAGGGGCCAAATCAATCAGCGGAATGGGGCAATCAAATTCGCAGTTACGTACTCCATCCATATAAGCAGGTAAAAGATCTTCGCACGCGTTATGAAGTGAGTGACCCTGAAGATGTATTAAATGGTAATCTTAACGGTTTTATTGAGGCGTATCTTGATCACACAATGTAAGCATCAAGAATGCTTCTAAAGCATTATCAATTTGTTATAATGGAAACTACATGATTTTGTTAGATAGGGTAAGTAAGATCTACGGTAAAACAAATATCGCGCTTGATCGGGTAAGTCTTCATGTCCAACCGAAGGAGTTTGTGATCATAGTTGGCCCAAGCGGGGCCGGTAAATCAACGTTTCTTAAGTTGCTTACGCGCGAAGAACGTCCTTCAAATGGCAAGATAATTGTGGGTGGCATTGATTACGATCATCTTAAGGATAAGAAGATTCCTTTGCTGCGGCGTAAAATTGGGGTAGTATTTCAGGACTTTAAACTTCTGCCAAATAAAAATGTGTTTGAGAACGTAGCCTTTGCGCTAGAAATTGTAGGAATGGGTAATAAAGAAATCCAATACACGGTACCGCGCGTATTAAATATTGTAGGCCTAACCGGAAAAGAAAAAAGCTATCCAAAAGAATTGTCTGGGGGTGAACGACAGCGGGTAGCCATTGCTCGCTCAATAGCTCGACAGCCGAAAATTTTGATTGCCGATGAGCCAACAGGAAACTTAGATCCTAAACATGCCTGGGATGTCATTAAGGTGCTTGAAAAAATTAACCGTTACGGCACCACGGTACTGTTAACAACACACAATCAAGAAATAGTGAACAAGTTGAAGCGCCGGGTCATTACTATTAAGGCCGGTAAAGTAGTGGGTGACCGAATTGGTGGGGAGTATAAAACTTGATGCGCCGGAGATTAATTACGTTATCTCGAATTTTAAAAGGTGGTTTAACCAATTTGATTCGTAATGCTTGGCTGACCGTAGCAGCAATTGCGGTCATGGTAATCACTCTTACGATTGTATTATTCTCGGTAATTGCCAATGCTACCTTTGCAAATACTATTCAACAGATAACCGACAAAATAGATATATCGGTATATCTATTAGATGGTACGTCAGAAGAAGACAAGGATATGATTATTGAAGATCTACAGAAGTTTAATAATGTTCGGGAGGTCGTATACTTAACAAAAGAGCAAGCACGCGATGAATTTATTGAAAATAATGAAGATGATATTGACTTAAGGCTGTCAATTGCTCAAGCCGGCGAAAATCCTATTCCAGCCACGATTCGAATTAAACCGGTTGATGTAAACAAGCTAGAAGAACTTAACCAAGATATCAACAAGCAGAACTGGAGTGAATTTATACTCGAGATTTCTTACCAAAAAGATCGCAAAACGGCTATTGATAACATAGCTAATGCCACCACCTTCTTTAGAAAAGCGGGGGTAGCAGGGGTGGCGGTCTTCGCCCTTATCTCAATGCTGATTATCTTTAATACGTTAAGAATGGCTATCTTTAATCGACGCGAAGAACTTAATATTATGCGCTTGCTTGGGGCCAGTACCTCATACATACGCGGACCGTTTGTTGTCGAAACAGTAATGTATGGTATTGTAGCAGCGATAATATCCGTTGCTTTATGTAATGCAATATTCGTTGTTTCGTCAACAGCCTTTGGCGCAAGCAGTCTCGGATTATTGGACCTAACATTTGCAAATGAATATTTCGCAAAAAACTTCTGGAAAATCTTGGCCATACAATTAACCATCGGTATACTAATCGGGGGCGTTTCTTCATTAATTGCCACACGCCGCTATCTAAAATTTAAGACGTCAAAATAACGTTTCGGCCTTAAAAAGCTCCTCGCACTGACGGAGCTTTTTAAGGGTCAGAGACACTTTACGCATATTGGAGGGCCATGATACAATGCTAACGGTTACATCACTAAAACAAACAATTATGACTAAAATAAAATTGCTAACTAACAACGTTATTAAAACATCCAAAATAGGCTTGCTTGGGTTGGGTGCGTTGATTTTAATCGGCGGTTCGTTTGCTAGCATTAATATGGTACGAGCTCAGTCTTTACAAGATCAAATTAATGAATTAAAAAATCAAAATGCTCAAAATCGCAGTGCGGTCGAGAAATTACGACAAATTGCAACAAGCTATCATAACGCGATAGAGGTACTTGAGCACGATATTGAGGAGACCGAGAAGGCGATCCAGGTTAGTACACAGCGCCAAGCAGAGCTTGAAAAGGCTATAGCTGAAGCCGAAGCCGAACTTGCACGTCAACAAAACCTCCTTGGTAAGAATATCCGAGCCATGTACGTAGAGGGTGATGTATCCACTTTAGTGATGCTAGCATCTAGTAAAGACCTCAGCGAATTCGTTGATAAACAACAATACCGTAACTCTGTTAAAAATAAAATCGTCTCAACCCTTACAAAGATTAATGAACTGAAGCATCAGCTAAAAACTCAAAAAGAACAAGTAGAAACAGAAATTAAAGAACAAAATAATAGTCGCGCACAGCTGGCCGCAGCACGGAGTGAACAGGCAAGACTACTCTCAATGAACCAATCAGAGCAAGCAGAGTTTAATGCAAAAACGAAAGCTAACGAAGCTAAAATTCATGAATTGCAAGCCGCACAACGTGCTTTAGCGCGCAGTATTGCGTCAGGGAACTTTGTCAGTCAAGGGCCTGTTAAGCAGGGCGATACCATAGGGCGAGTTGGCAATACAGGCTTTTCGACTGGCGCTCATCTGCATTTTGAAGCCATAACTAGTGGCGGACAAGACGTTAATCCTAATAATTATATCGGTAACGGATGGATTCGTCCGGTTGAGGGTGGGTTTGTCTCGCAGGGCTATGGTGTTGCTAATAGTTGGTACGTAAAGGGGTATCATACCGGTATCGACTATGCCGGTGTTACTGGAAGGCCGGTTTTAGCTGCAGCAGATGGTGAAATTGTATGGCGCGGCTGCAAGGGTTCATGTAACGCAAGCTACGGTTACTATGTACTAATACGACATAATGATGGTATGTTTAGTCTATACGCACATATGCAAATACCTTGAGGTAACAGACCATGAAACAAATAAAGTTGTTCGCTCACAAAGAATATAAGCACTTCAGGCGAGCTCTTTGTTTCATTGCCGTATTATTAATGGTATGCACCAGTGGAGTTCCCGGATTGCAAAATGTGCGCGCTCAATCAATTCAAGACCAAATCCGAGCACTAGAGCGCGAGAATCAGCAAAATAGAAGTATTGTGCAGCGCTTAAGAGAAGAAGCAACCAGCTACGAAGACGCCATTAAGCGTTTGCAGGCAGAGATCGATACACTCCAGGGGCAAATTGATATCAATATATCTGAGCAAGAACGGTTAAAGAAAGAAATAGAACTTGCCGAAGCCGAACTTGCACGTCAACAAAACCTCCTTGGTAAGAATATCCGAGCCATGTACGTAGAGGGTGATGTATCCACTTTAGTGATGCTAGCATCTAGTAAAGACCTCAGCGAATTCGTTGATAAACAACAATACCGTAACTCTGTTAAAAATAAAATCGTCTCAACCCTTACAAAGATTAATGAACTGAAGCATCAGCTACGTGGACAGAAAGAGCAGATTGATAAGTTACTTAAGCAGCAAGTTGATCAACAAGCACAGCTTGCTAGCAGCCGATCTGAGCAACGAAATTTGCTATCGTTCAATCGAACACAGCAAGCTGAATTTAACGAAAAAACTAAACATAATCAAAACCGTATCGCTGAGCTGATAGCTGCTCAGCGGCGTGCGAATGATTCGGCATCGGGCATGCAATTTATACGTGTGCCAGGAGCTGTACGGACTCATGATAGTAACATTGACGATTATCCATACAAACACTATGGACATAGTCAAATTGATGAGCCATGTCCCGGTCCGCCACGAACGGCAGACTCAACTGACAGATGGGGTTACTGTACGCGCCAATGCGTCTCGTATGTTGCCTGGGCGATTGAGCGATCCGGTAGGGCTGCTCCACGAGGTTGGGGAGATGCCAAGAACTGGGTATGGATGGCTCCATCAAGCTGGATTGTATCGCATCCTGCTCCGGGAGATATCGCAGTTATAACGGCTGGAACATGGGGCCATGTTATGTATGTAGAGCGAGTCGAAGGAAGTAAAATTCTTGTTTCTGAATATAATCAGCGACTTGATGGCCGTTATCGAAACGATCGTTGGCTATCAATTAGATAGTTATTACTAGTCTTGATGCCAAGACTTAGCTATACTTATTGCATATGGTAGGGGCAATATAACGAATGGCGCCAAACAACCGGCTGCCAGCCAAAAAGCACAAACTTCTAAAACTGAGCGTAATAGTTGCGGCATTTAGCTTGGTTTTTTTAACAGGTTTCGGTGTTGGTAGTGGTCAAATATCGTTCAGCGGCAATCAATCGCATCAGACTGCGAAGCTGCCACCCAACTTAAATTATGGTTCAGTTGAGAAAATTTATGACCTTTTGCGCAAGCAATATGACGGCACACTGGAGGAAGGGGCGCTACTTGATGGATTAAAGCGTGGCATGGTTCAAGCAGCCGGTGATCCATATACGGAATACTTGTCGGCAGAGCAGGCCCGGGATTTTGATGAAGAGCTAAATGGTTCATTTAGTGGCATTGGCGCTGAACTAGGCAAAGAAGGGGATAGCATTGTTATTGTTGCTCCAATTGCTAATTTTCCGGCTCAAAAGGCAGGCTTGAAGGCTCGTGATGTCATAGTAGAAATTAACGGTGAGTCAGCCTATGGTCTTAGTATTAGCGAGGCAGTTCAGAAGATTAGGGGTCCACAAGATACACAGGTGAATCTAAAGGTTCTTCGCAATGAAAGCGAGCCGCTAGAGTTCACAATCACACGACAGCAAATTACAGTGCCAAGTGTGGAGTCAAAAAAACTGGAGGGTAACATCGGCTATATAAAAATTAGTCGTTTTTCAGATGATACAGCTTCACTTGCACGAGAAGCAGCCAACAGTTTAAAGGCAACAAAAATAAATGCGGTCATTCTTGATTTACGCGGTAATCCGGGTGGGCTACTTGATTCAGCAGTGGATATTTCAAGTTTATGGTTGCCCTCATCGCAAAAAGTACTTGAGGAAAAACGAGATAACGTCGTGATAAAAACATACTACGCAAATGGCAGTCCGGTATTGCAAGGTGTACCTACTATTGTGATGATTGATGGTGGTAGTGCGAGCGCCAGCGAGATTGTTGCCGGTGCCCTAAAGGATAATAATGCTGCGACGTTGCTTGGAGATACTTCATATGGCAAGGGTAGTGTACAATCTATAGAACGTCTGTCCGATGGGTCTGCGCTCAAAGTCACGATTGCACGATGGTTTACCCCAGGCGGACGTAATATTGATAAAGAAGGTATAGAACCAGACCAAAAAATTGAACAAACAAATAGTTCAATAGAAGATAAACAGCTTGATGCAGCAATACGTGCACTACAAAAGTAAATCTTTAAGCGTTATCAGGAATATGGTACTATCATTGTCGTATATAAGTTTATGGGAGAAAAGACGTGGCGCTGAATAAACAGCGGACTAAGTATATTTTTGTAACGGGGGGTGTGCTTTCTGGTCTTGGCAAGGGTATTTCAGCCGCTTCAATCGGACACCTCTTAAAAGCACGAGGGCTTAACGTCAACATCCAAAAATGTGACCCATATCTTAATGTTGATGCTGGCCTATTGAATCCTCGTGAACATGGTGAGTGCTTTGTGACGCACGACGGTGCCGAGACTGATCTCGATCTTGGTCACTATGAACGCTTTCTTGATCAAGAGTTAAGTAGCTCCAGCTCGTTAATGAGCGGTCGCGTATTGCTAAAGGTAATTCAGGATGAACGCGCAGGTAAATATGAAGGTGATGACGTACAGATAATTCCGCACTTTACGTCAGCTATTCAGCGATTTATTACCGATGCAGCACAAGGATATGATGTACATATTGTTGAAATTGGCGGAACCGTAGGTGATTACGAGTCGCTTAGCTTCATTGAGGCAATTCGTGAGCTTGGAATTAGTGTTGGGCTTGAGAACTGCTTATATGTCCACGTAGTGTACCTTCCGTTTTTAGGGGCAAGCCAAGAAACTAAAACCAAGCCTGCTCAGAACTCAGTTCGAGAATTGCGCGGTTTGGGTATTAGTCCGGATATCTTAGTCGCACGGAGCGAACGTCCGGCAAACCCTAACGTAAAAAATAAACTTAGCTTGTATTCTGGCGTACCCAAAGAAGCTATCGCTTTGCTACCCAATGCCTCAAGTATTTACCAGGTTCCGCTAACGCTTGAGGATACTGGCATTGCAGATGTTATTGCTAAAAAACTTGACCTAAAAGCAAAAAAGCCCGACCTAAAACAATGGCGCCAAGTCGTCAAGCGTGCTACCACTAACCATAAGCGTAAACTGACAATAGGTCTGATTGCAAAATATATGGACAATACCGATACCTATATTTCAGTTTTTGAAGCTCTGCGAGCCGCCGCTTGGCTAAATGATTATAATCTTAAAATAAAATGGATCGATGCTGAAAAGTTAAAGAAAACACGCGATATTGAACGCGCACTTAAAGATGTTTGCGGCATCGTGGTGCCAGGTGGGTTCGGAACGCGCGGGCTTGAGGGTAAGATTCTAACTGCCCAATACGCGCTTAAAAACAAAATTCCCTACTTAGGTCTCTGTTTGGGAATGCAAATGGCCGTTATTGCTGCGGCTCGTAATGCTGGACATAAAAAGGCGACAACAATAGAGCTTGATCCAACAGGCGACATGCGCGTCATTGATATTATGGGTGATCAGGTAGGTAAAGAAAGCACTGGTGGCACCATGCGTCTCGGTGATTACCCCTGTAAGCTTGAAAAGGGTAGCTTGGCCGCAAAACTATATAAGACAGAAGTCATCACAGAGCGCCATCGCCATCGTTGTGAGGCCAATAACGCGTTTCGTGATAAATACCAAACATGGGGTATTAAAGCAGCGGGCACCTCTCCCGATGGTTCGTTGGTGGAAATAATTGAAGCGACAGACCATCCATTTTTTATAGCTAGTCAATTTCACCCAGAATTTAAATCTCGTCCCCACAAAGCGCATCCGCTGTTCAGCGGCTTTATGCAAGCCTGTGCTAAGCGTTAAAGTATTGCGGTGTCAGATAAAGTAGGGTAGCATAAGTAACATGAATGTAAACGCAAACAATCACACAAAAAAAATTCTTTTAGTTGAAGATGACGACAGCCTAGCAAATGTCTATCTTGCTCGCTTAGAGGTTGAAGGTTTTCAAGTAAGACGAGTACCAAACGGAGAAGACGCGCTTGCGGCCGCAGTAGAGTTTAAACCAGACCTTGTACTGCTGGATGTTATGATGCCAAAAGTCAGCGGATTTGATGTGCTTGATATTTTACGAAACACACCAGAAACCGCCAATCTTAAAATTGTGATGCTAACAGCGTTGAGCCAGGCTAACGACAAATCAAAAGCCGATCAGTTAGGTGCCGACGATTATCTTGTAAAGTCGCAAGTAGTGATTGCCGATGTTATTGAGCGCATCAAGCATCATCTTGGC
Source organism: uncultured Candidatus Saccharibacteria bacterium (assembly GCA_964426755.1). Classification (GTDB taxonomy): domain Bacteria; phylum Patescibacteriota; class Saccharimonadia; order Saccharimonadales; family JAGQNJ01; genus CAYRRR01. Next base: position 58,526 of record CAYRRR010000002.1, read on the forward strand.
GTCCACGACTAGATCATTCGTATATATCAAGCTGTTTCGTACTGCTCCTTGTAATTGGTGGTGTCTTTCTTTTGTTGATTCAAGCGGCTTCAACGGGGCTAATTAGACATTGACAATAACAACAAAGTATGATAATATACTAATTGTTACTAAATTAGATACTTTAGTTTTTCTATGTCAAGCAACGAACCAAATCCTACCGGTCATCAACCAATTATTGATGCAAGCAACATACCGTTTGTAAATAGCGGCGATATCATATTATCTGATCCGGAAAAAATAGAAGTTAACACCCGTGTGCTTGATCTCGGGCAGTTGACCCCAATGATAGACAGGGGGGCTTTTCATGAGGCAACTGGACTTTGGGCTGACTTGGTGGCTACAGTTGAAATAGGAAAAGATACATCCATAGGCATCATAGATCGCCGACCATATCTGAAAGATGCTGGCTTAGAGAATCTTAACTTATTTTGGACTGGAATCATGGGGGGCTCTGAGCATATGGGTTTGTCAACCAGAGCCGATGTTCTTGCTGTCGTGCTTGCGAAGAAGCAAAGCGAGGATGGCGAGGGGACGATTGATATAGTCCGTGATGTAAATGGCGCGCCAATCTATGCGTCATTGAAATCTGGTGAACCAGTAGTAGTCGGACGTGATCCGAAAGGCAGTAAGGGATTATTTGTGCCAGAAAAAGACACAACCGTCTCTCGGAATCATCTCCACCTTGATTTTCATGCAAGAACAAATTCTTTAATAATTAAAGATCTGGAGTCAACAAACGGTTCCTACCTTAGAACCGCGGTTTCAGAATATGCAAGTCCTGAAAGATATACTGACCTCGATGAAAGGGCTGAGAATATTGCCTATTCAGCTGGCTTGCATGCCCTCAAGGGCTCTAAGGGTGACGAGTTAAAGAATAAAACAGAGCAAGCTGGTGAGTTGCATGAAGCAGCTGGGGCTGAAAGACCATTAAAGGGTGAGGATAGCTCACTTATTGATGTAACCAACGGATTATTTGGCGTTTTTGATGGGGCGGGTGGTCACGCTGGCGGAGCGGCAGCATCACAAGAAGCGGCTCGAGTAGTGTCGAGCGACGCGGACTTATGTGATCGCGTAATAATGAGCCCTGAAGAAGCTCAGAAAATCATGAAAAGTACAATGGTTCGGGCTAATGATGCAGTTACGGACCGGAGCAGTGCAGGAGTTACTACTGCTACGGTTGTAAAAATTCATAAGTGGCATGGCCGGGAGTATGCGACATGGAGTTCTGTAGGTGATAGCCGCCTATATGTTTATAACAAAATGAATAACGAACTCCGCATGTTGTCACATGACGAGGGAAGAGGACATATACTTTTTAATGCCATTGGTGACGGCGGGCGCACATCTGTCGATCAGATAGGGTCATTTGAGCTTTCACCCGCAGACACGTTAATGCTTTGCACAGACGGAGTAACCGGCGATTATGAAAACGATATTCTTCATGAAGATATAATAAAAAGTGCATTGTACTGGGGCGAGTCAGCATTAAAATCTGCGGAAATGTTAGTTAATACTGCTCGAAAGCATGACGACAGAACTTGTATTGTAATACGGTAGCTTGTTGCTACGCTCAGGATAAATTAAATAGACAATTATTCAACGGTGACTTCAGTGCGAGGGACTGACTTGCCAGTAAAAAGTCGAATTTTACGGGTCTTAAATGCAACAATGCCATCTTTGGCTGCATGAATGGTAAAGTTACGGCTCATGTACGTGCCGTTACCAGGCCGTTTAGTAGCACCAATTTGACGAACAATCACTTGGCCGTTTTTAACTTTTTGACCACCAAATAACTTAACACCTAACCGCTGTCCCGGGCTATCGTGAACGTTTTTACTTGAACCACCTGCTTTAACTTTACTCATTGTAACCTCTTGCCAGTCAGCCTACTTGTCGGCAGAGTCGACAACTCTGCTGGCTTCTTGGTATATATCGGTGTCAGAAGCTACGGTGCTCGTGCATCGTGTGAATATACGACTTACTGCGCGCCTTACTCCTTCCTTGATATATATCCAAGCAAGAGGCTAAAATACTGGGTTGTTAAGTTCTTATTAGTGTAACAAGTTCGCGCCCGACAATTTGACCTTCTCTGTGATAGATAAGTTCATCGTTTGATGCGTGAACAAAACTCATACGAGTATACCCCATATCTGTTAGTCGGTCAAGTACGGGCAAATGTTTAATGCCGTTTCTGGTGTGCCAGGCCGGTACCGCAATGCACATGCGAAAACCAGATACTGTTTGGCGAGCAACGTTTTGTAGAAATTTTTTATGAATGGTGTCGACATCTTGAATAACTTCACGTAATTTGTCAGGATGAGGCTCTGTAGAGAAGGGCCTGCCAAGATATGTTTCGGCGGCAACGCAGAGTTTGGTTAAGCTATTTTGGGTTAGATCGGAAATAATTATATCGGTGGCGTCGTTAGCGGAAAGCTCTTTGAGATTTTCATAATGTAAATCATACAGGGGTTGTTGTATTAACCAATCTAAATTTTTCTTAGTATATTGAACCATACGAAGATCTATATCTGAGCCGATAACTTGAAGACCCATCAAGAGCGCTTCTTGAAGTATGACACCCGTTCCACAAAAAGGGTCGAGCACTATTCCATCGTTTAGTGGATTAGATAAGTTGATGATAATCTGAGCGAGTTTTGGTGGTAGCATACCCACGCGGGCATCACGAGCAGGGCGGGCCTGGTCACGAGCGGCATAGGCATCGATATCTTGCACTTGCACCGTTTGTGCCAGTATGGTTTTGTTGCCGTTTTTTATGCACAAAAGCTCCATGCCAAGTTCGGCAGTTAGTTTGTTTCGTAACACTTGGGCACTATTAAGCTCGCTGGCTTCGTTGGGTATGACTCGCATTGTGCGCCCAACTTCACGCGCTGCTTTTTTTACTTTGAGGCCGGTGGCATTAATTGCTTTCGGCGAAACGCTAAGTCCATACGTGCTTATGCCAAACTTAGCTTTGCCTTCAGGCAAATGTTTTAAATGTTTGGGCACGTTTTGGGTCAAGTAATTTTCAAGGGTTTTCCAGTCGGTGTAGGGGAGTTCGGTCAATGTTTTAGCAAGTTTGAGGGTGCCACCCAACCGTGTAAATGGGATATCATCGGGGTGTTTATTTAAAAACGCTGCAGAATCACTAATTGGCTTTACGGCTTGGGCGCCGAATAAGCTCTCGAGTTCAGCTAAACTCAATCCCTTTTGTCGGCCTAAAATACAAATACTCTCAAACATTCTACATACAGTATAATAGTTTATGTCTATGGCGGAAGAGAAAAAACGAGCACGACTATGGAAAATAGTTATTAATGTCATTACATTACTTGCACTAGGTATGCTTGTTTACTTAGTGAGACACGAGGTCTACGAAACACTACAGCGTATTGATGACGTATATTGGGGTGTCTTGCTGGTGATAATTCCTGTCCAAGCACTCAATTTTTATTCGTACACTTTGATGTATGAGGATTTATTAAACTTTTTAAAGGCGCGCATTTCACGCGGAAAGCTGTATCGAATTACATTAGAGCTAAATTTTGTAAATCATGTATTTCCGAGCGGAGGAGTATCAGGGTTTTCATACTTTAGTTTGCGTTTGCGTCCATTGGGCGTTACGACCGGTAAGTCTACGCTCATACAGATGATGCGTTTTATCCTTATTTTTGTATCTTTTCAGCTTGTGTTAGGTCTCGGTCTTATATTATTGGGGTTCTCTGGGGCAGTAAATAATTTTGTACTCCTTATTGCTGGCTCGCTTGCCACATTGCTGGTGGTTGGAACATTTACGCTAGCTTATATTATTGGTAGCAAACGACGAATCAATAACTTCTTTACAGCCATTACAAAATTGTTTAATAAGGTGATTAATCTCTTTCGCCCAAGTCATCCTGAGACGATTAGTATTGAGCGTGCTCAAAAAGCTTTTACAGAGCTCCATGAAAACTACACATTCATAAAAAGAGATCTTGGTGTGCTGCGCAAACCGCTGCTTCACGCGCTCGTTGCGAACGTAACTGAAATACTAACACTGTACATTGTCTTTGTAGCGTTTGGTTTTTGGGTTAATCCGGGCGCCGTAATTTTAGCGTATGCAGTCGCGAACTTTGCGGGCTTGATTTCTGTATTGCCGGGAGGGGTAGGGGTATATGAAGCTCTAATGACCGCCGTGCTGGCAACTGCAGGAGTGCCGCCAGGCATAAGCGTACCGGTAGTTATTATGTACCGAGTTATCAATACTGTGCTGCAGCTTCCTATCGGATACGTACTTTACCACAAGGCAGTCCTAGATAACGATATTAAGCTATGAAAAGCGAGCCCGTATACTCTGTAAGTGACTTCGTGGCTGTATTTAATCAGGTTGTTGATGTTGCGTTCGGATCAATTACTATAACGGGTGAATTAGCTCAATTTAGGGTTAGTAAAAATCGTTGGGTATACTTTGATTTAATTGATGAATACGCCAGTGTGCGTTTTTTTGGAACCGTTTACACATTACCCGGACCACTTCAGGACGGGATGACATTAGTGGTTAGAGGGATACCGCAGCTACATCCACGGTTTGGATTTAGTATAACCATACAATCTATCCAGCTTAAAGGCGAAGGAACAATTAAAAAAGCTTCTGATTTATTGGAAGCACAGTTAGAAAAAGAAGGTTTATTTGCAGAAGAACGAAAACGGCCGCTACCATATCCACCTCAATCAATCGGACTTATTACATCAAGAGAATCAGCTGCATATGCCGATTTTATAAAGATTATAAATGCACGCTGGGGAGGCTTGGATATCCAGCTTTATGATATTCAAGTGCAAGGTGAGCAAGCACCGTCGCAAATCATAAAAGGAATCAGCTACTTTAATGCTCATGCTGCACCGCCGGATGTTTTGGTGATTACGCGAGGTGGCGGTAGCGCCGAAGATTTGCAGGCCTTTAGTACTGAAGGCGTAACAAGGGCTATTGCGGCCAGCCGTATACCTACACTTGTTGCTGTTGGACATGAGATTGATATAACGCTTGCCGAGCGAGCTGCTGACAAACGGGCAAGCACTCCAAGTAACGCTGCAGAGCTGCTTACCCCCGATAAAAGGCATCAGCAAACGTTACTTGAGCAATCTTCGAAACAAATGTACCATTTTGCTTTGCAGGCAACCCACAACGAAAAACGAGCTCTTAAACAGTTGGGAGAAACACTTTCTAAAATGGTAGAGCATAATATGCAATGGTCACGCCAGAGGTTAGAAGTAAACCGAAAAACTATCGCGCTACTTAACCCACAAGAAATATTAAAGCGAGGCTTCGTAATTGTGAGTCAGCGTAAAAACGTAATTAATCGAGCGGCAGATTTAAATACAGAAGAAGCCTTTATGCTACGTTTTTATGACAAAGAGCTTACAATAAAACCAACAGACTAGAGAGGAGAATTAATGAGCACATATCAAGAACTAGCCGACCAGTTAACGATAATAATGGATAAGTTACAAAGCGGAGAGCTTACGCTTGATGAAACTATCGAAGTATATAATGACGCCGCAGAAATTATTAAAAAAATGGAAAAGCAACTACTGGCAGCAGAAAATAAGATTAAGAAAATTAAAGACAGTCTTCAATGATCGAGATAGCTTGGAATATTGCACTCATCCTTTGTGCGGTCATATTTTTGGCTTTTACATTTGTTGTGGCATTCGGGGCGCCATATTTACCAATCCTTAAAAATCGAATACCTGAAGCACTCGATTTAATTAATCTTAAGCCAGGTCAAACTTTAATTGAGCTTGGTAGTGGTGATGGTCGCGTTTTAGCTGCTGCTGCACAACGTGGTATACAAAGTATAGGGTATGAACTCAATCCGCTATTAGTTGTTTACTCTAAGCTCCGGCTTATCAAGTATCGTAAATTAACTCGAGTTGTATGGGGTAATTATTGGACCAAAAAATGGCCAGAAGCGCATGGAATATTTGTTTTTTTATTGCAGCCATATATGCAAAAACTGGGTACAAAAATTGAACAAAATTACCCTAAAGGCATAAAGCTTGTAAGCTTCGCGTTTACACTGCCGGATGCGCAACCCGTCAAAGAGCTGAATGGTCTATACCTTTACCAGGTGGGCAAACGATTGAAAAAAAGCCAACAGTAGGTTACCATTAGCGTTATGAATAAGCTGCAAAAGCTTGGCGCCAATGATCGTGGCTCAATTAACACGCTTTTAATACCACTCATTATTACAATCATTCTTCTCATTGCGACAGCCAGCTTTGCAGTTTGGGCTTTCATGGAGCGTGCCGATTATAAAAATAATGTCGAAGGCAAGGTTAAGACTGCGGTTGGCGTAGCTATAAAAGAAACCGAAACCAGAAAAGATAATGAGTTTCAGGAACGTGAAAAACAGCCGTTAACTAATTATCAGGGACCTTCAGCCTTCGGTAGCGTACTTATTAAATACCCTAAGAGCTGGAGCGCATATGTCGATGAAAGCGGCAGAAGCAGCTCACCGGTTGATGGTTATTTTCATCCTACAACTGTTCCCGGTATACAGTCAGGCACTGCATATGCTTTGCGCCTACAGGTTGTGGAGCGCTCATTCTCAGATGAGGTCAAAAGTTTTGATAATGCGGTCAAACAAGGCAAGGTTCGTTCTCAAGCTTACGCTCCCGTAAACGTCAAAAATGTTGTGGGCGTGCGCATAGAGGGTGAAATTATACCCAAACAGCAGGGCATAATGGTATTACTGCCGCTTAGAGATAAGACAGTAAAGATTTACACTCAATCAAATCAATTTTTTAACGACTTTAATACAAATATTTTGCCAAACTTCTCATTTACGCCGTAGCTGTACGCTGCTATCATTAAAGTGATTAAAAGCGAGGGTTAATGGTGCAAAATAGCGGCAACAACAGCCATCCTATTGAGCGAGCTGGTGGTTTGCGTAATGTAGCGGAAGACATAAAGCTACCCTTAATGCGTATTGTGACCCATATTCAATTAGCCAGCTCACAAGCAGCGCATCCAGATAGTGATTACATTGAGACAACTGCCGTTGGCGCATTAAAATTACTTGATAGCTATATTTTAAGCACTCAAATTTATACTGGTCAGCAACAATTACAACTAGAGCCTGTATCGATTTCGGCTACTTTGTACGATACAGTGCAGTATCTAACTAAAATAGCTGGGCTGTACAACTGCAAGCTGGAGGTGATAGTTCCATCAAAACTTGGCTTAGCCATGGCCAGCCCGGTAGCTTTGCAGGCGGCATTAATTGGCCTAGGCTATAGTTTTTTAAATACGGTACAACAAGAGTCTCAGCATAATAGTACGATCCTTTTTTCAGCTAAACGTACCAGAGAGGGCATCGAGGCGGGGATTTTTAGTCCTGATTTTCAGCTGTCATCTCAGGAGCTTCGCCTGGCACGGAATTTAACAGATGCAGCTCGGCATCCACTAACGAGTCTTAAGCCTGGTAGTAGCGCCGGGATAATAATTGCCGACCGGCTTTTTCAAGCCATGGAGAGCGAAATGCAGGTTGTGCGCAGAAGCAATCGCACGGGTCTCGTAGCAAATTTACTGCCCAGTCGTCAGCTTGCGTTACTATAGAGTTATGTCATCAAGTGCAGGCGGTATAGACGTGTTGGTTATTGAGCCAGACAACCAATTGGGCGAAACGTATCATCAAGCGCTTAATGGGATGGGTTTAACAGTAAGGTGCGTACAAGATGCTCAAGGAGCGTTGGTTGAACTCGAAAAAAACAAGCCCAAGTTAATTACGTTAGAAGTTCAGTTGCCGGGCCATAACGGTGTGGAGTTGCTTCACGAGATGCGCTCGTATTCGGACTGGCAAGCGATCCCAGTTTTATTTTTAACCGTTGTGTCGGAAACAGAACTCGGTATTAATCGCACCGCTTGGCATAATTTGAAGATAGCAGCGTATTGTTATAAGCCGCTAACGTCACTACAGCAATTAACTAAAACGATAACTGACCTTATGGAGCATGTGTCATGACGCAAATTGTAACCAGCGGTATTATTTTAAATCGAATAAATTATGGCGAGGCCGATAAGATTATCACGGTGATAACGCCTGATCACGGCAAGGTTAGATTTATGGCACGCGGTGTACGCAAAATCAAAAGTAAGCTTGCCGGAGGCATAGAGCTTTTTAGTGTTAGTACGGTAGTGTTTATTCCGGGTAAAAAAGATATCAGCACACTGATTTCAACGCGACTCCTCACGCATTTTAATCATATAGTTGAAGACTTGGACCGTACCATGATAGGATATGACGTCCTGAAGATGATAAACAAAGCAACCGAAGATCAATGTGATAGTGACTATTACGAGCTTTTATTGCGTGCTCTCACAAATTTAAATGATGAAGAAGTAGATGCCTTGCTTACAAAATGTGCATTTATGGCGCGATTATTAAAAGTAATGGGACACGCACCAAATAGCGCAAAAACGCATGATGGCAAAGCTTTTTCTGTAAGCAAAACGTATAATTTTGACTACCAAGCCATGGGTTTTTATGAGCAAGAAAAGGGAAGCTTTAAAGCTAATCATATAAAAATGCTTCGATTGCTCTTAACAACCGAGCCGCATAAACTGCAACTCATTAGTGGGCTCAATGAAGTATTACCAGGTTTAGAACAGTTGTTAAGACAAGGCCTAGGTCAGTATATTAAACTATAACGAGACATAGAATAAAGGCTTAGGGTGGGGTATAATACGGCCAAGATGAGTGACAAAAAAGTGAGCATGGAAGACATCGTTAGTCTTTGTAAGCGGCGCGGTTTTATTTATCAAGGCTCAGAAGTTTATGGCGGTTTGAGTGGTACGTGGGATTACGGCCCGCTTGGTGTGGCATTGAAAAAAAATATTATGAACCTGTGGTGGAAGATGTTCGTCGAAGACCGTGACGATATGTACGGTGTTGACGCGGCAATTTTAATGAACCAAAAAACCTGGCAAGCCAGTGGCCATGTTGATACGTTTACCGATCCGTTAGTTGAATGTAGTAATTGTAAGAGCCGATTCCGCGCCGACAAGTTAGACGATCCAAATAAATGCCCGTCATGCGGCAAAGAAGGCACATTTAGCGAGCCGCGCCAATTTAACATGATGTTCAAAACTAGTGTCGGTCCCGTTGAAGATGAAAGTTCAATCAGTTATCTTCGTCCCGAGACAGCACAGGGAATTTTTACAAACTACAAAAACGTTATCGATAGCTTTAGCCCGGATATGCCGTTTGGTATCGCCCAAGCAGGTAAAGCGTTTCGTAACGAGATTAGTCCGCGAGATTTTGTGTTCCGCAGTCGCGAGTTTGAGCAAATGGAGATTGAATATTTTGTGCATCCCGACAACTGGCAGCCAGTGTTTGAGCAATGGGTTAAAGATATTCACGCCTATTTAGAAGCACTTGGTCTGCCAAAAGACAGCGTGCACGAGCTTGATGTACCAGCAGATGATCTTGCACATTACAGCAAGCGTACCATTGACTTTGAGTTTGAATATCCGCATGGTCGTGATGAGTTACTTGGCTTGGCGTACCGCACCGATTTTGACTTGCAAAACCTACAGCGTGCTTCAGGCAAAAATATGGAATACCGACCAAAAGATGGCAGCGAACCGTTTGTGCCGCATGTCATCGAACCATCATTTGGCGTTGAGCGAGCAGTCATGGCAGTACTAATCAGTGCCTATGCGGAAGACGAACAAAACGGTGAAAAGCGCGTATATTTAAAGTTGCCCAGACATCTTGCACCAGTTAAAGTTGCCGTTTCGCCACTGTTAAAGAATAAGCCGGAGTTGATAGATAAAGCGCGTGAAGTATACACAATGCTTAAAAAAGAAGTTGGCAACGTTATGTGGGACGACAATGGCAACATTGGCAAACGCTATCGACGACAAGATGAGATCGGTACCCCATACTGCGTCGTCATTGACTTCGATACGCTAGAAGATGGCACCGTAACGATACGTGATCGCGACACAACCGACCAGCAGCGTATTGAAATTCCGAAGCTTACCGCGACTTTAAGTGATAAATCTATATGATTCCCGAATATTTTACCGTTGTAGGTGCAATGATTGCTTCTGCTGGCGGCATATATTACTTGTATGAAACTATCAGGGGTACCGCAAAACCTAACAGAGTAACCTGGTTGCTTTGGGGACTTTTTCCGCTGATTACATTTGTCGCGCAACGTGTTCA
>CAYRRR010000003.1:0-29868 GCA_964426755.1 uncultured Candidatus Saccharibacteria bacterium
CTTTTAAGTGAGTCGATAGCTTTATTAATAGAGACATCTGCTTCTCTAGAGGCATACTTCAGTGCGCCTGCCTCAACAATAATATCTTTGCAGCGTTCAAATTCTGTCTGTGTTAGGTTTTGATTACCGAGCATTTGAATTAAAAAGTTCTTGTCAGCTTTTTCGGCATGCTCCAAAGCGTACAATGTTAGCTTAGTGCGCTTTCCTTCTTTTATGTCGTCTAGCGGACTTTTGCCACTTTCAAACTCTTCCCCGAATATACCTAAAATATCATCGGTAATTTGAAAGGCTCTGCCGGCATTCAACGCATAGTCGCGAATAGCGTCAGTTGCGGCACAATCTGCCCCGGCCAAAACCATTCCAAACGTTAATGGATTAAGAAAGCTGTAATGCGCTGTCTTCCACTCTAGTACATTATCAACATCACGCATGGTTACTTTACCGTTAACCTCGTTGATGATGTCATTTGACTGCCCGTGAGCCGTGATGATGATCGATTGGTTTAAAATACTGAGCGCCTTGAGACGCAACTCTTCTTCTACATTAAGATTTGCAACCAAAACTTGTGCTGCATGATTACCGATACCCATTGCATTAAGCGCAATTGCCAACCCAAAATGCTCGGCATCGCCTGAGAGATGGTGTTTTTTATGATGGTCTGTCAGCACCGCATGCGCCGTTGGACCGCCTCGGCGGGTTAGACTTCTGTCTTGAATATCATCCATAATCAGTAGGTAAGCATGAATCATTTCAAGCGCCCTCGCCGCAAGGGTTATCATATGGGAATCTTTACCCCCCATCATCTCGTACCCGACAATTGCTAGCGTACCGCGAATGCGCTTGCCGCCACGCGTTAAAACATCCAGGTACGCATCGGTGGCTACCCGCGCATGTGCGCCATAGTTCTGTAGGGTCGATTTTTGAATAGCCTTTGAGTACGCTTTAATGTCATCATCGATACATTGCTTATATCTTTTTAGTTCACGAGAAAAGTACGCCACTTGGTTCACATTTTTTAGTTGCTTCATTGGTGAATAGTATACGCCCACAAGTGTAAATTCACGAATTTTTCATAACGATAGTTATAGATTAATAAAACCAACTCCACTAGTGTAAAATAATCTATATGGAGAAAAAGGTTATTACATTGGTTGGCATGCCTGGCGCGGGCAAAAGCTACTGTGTAGAATATCTTGAAAATGCTGGTTTGTCTTCTGTTTACTTTGGTGGCATTACACTTGATGAAATCAAGGCCAGAGGGTTAGACATTAACCCTGAAAACGAAAAAATGGTTCGTGAGGATATTCGAGCTAAAGAAGGTAAGGCTGCCTATGCGGCGCGGATTATCAAAAAAATTAATGAAATCTTTAAGTCAGGAAGCAGCTATGTGGTTGCTGACGGATTATATAGCTGGACTGAATATAAAGAATTCAAGCAGGCTTTTGGCGATAACGCAATCATAATCGCAATTACTGCACCACGCAACGTGCGTCATCAGCGGCTCGAAAACCGCCCTGTTCGTCCATTAACGAGCACTGAAGTTAGTGCTCGTGAGTATGCCGAGATTGAAAATATCGAAAAAGGCGGTCCGATTGCCAATGCTGACTACACCATTGTCAACGACTCAGCACCGGAAGATATGCTCGCAAAACTCCGGCAAATACTTTCTAGCGAAGGCATTGGATTAAACAAAGCAGACTGATACCGCTTGCTTTTTGGAACGCCGCTATGCACTATACGACGACTTCGAATATTCCGGCCAACAGCGCAAGTACAACAACAGCAATGTAAGTTGGCCGTACCGCCTTAGGATCGCCAAGCAATTTTCTGAACAAAGCTACTATCAATAAGCTGCCAAAAAGAAACAGCGGTAGATTAAAAAACACTGCTAAAAATTGCAGTCCGTTGCCTGCCCTGTCGGTATCACTGCCGATGGTATTGATGGCAATTATAGACGTGATAATGTATGCAATTACCGATACAACCGTAGCGCCAAGAGTATGAAGCAATACATAACTTAACATGCCAAAATTATAGCATGGTAGTTGTGCTTATTTGATGTAGTCATGGAGCTTCTTAGAATCTTTGTGCTTGCGCAGTTTAGCCAGCGCTTTGGCTTCAATCTGCCTAATACGCTCACGAGTAACATTAAATTCTTGCCCTACTTCTTCTAGAGTGTGCGAGCGGCCATCTTCAAGTCCAAAACGGAGCTTTAAGATTTTCTGTTCTCGCTCACTTAAAGCACCGAGCATATCTTTAACGTGTTCTTTCAATAGCTGTCCTGTTGCCGAATCTTCCGGGCTAATCGTGTCTTCGTCTTCAATAAAGTCACCGAGCACGCTGTCTTCTTCATCATCGCGCACACTGGCATCGAGACTTGAAATGTCTTGTTTTATCTTCATGATGTGCTCAACTTTATCGACGTCAATCTCCATAGCCTTAGCGATTTCTTCGTTGGTTGGCTCACGGTTAAGTTCTTGTGTTAAACGGCGCTGCGTACGCAGTAGTTTGTTAATCGTTTCAACCATATGTACCGGAATACGAATCGTCCGCGCCTGATCGGCAATAGCCCTCGTAATCGCTTGACGAATCCACCAGGTCGCGTAGGTAGAAAACTTAAAGCCTTTGTCCGGGTCAAACTTTTCAACCGCACGGAGTAAACCAGTGTTGCCTTCTTGAATCAAATCAAGCAAATCAAGACCGCGGCCCACGTACCGCTTAGCGATACTCACCACCAAGCGCATGTTGGCTTCGGCCATTTTGTCTTTAGCACGCTTATCACCTGCTACAACTTTGTAAGCTAGCTCAAGTTCTTCATCCGGTTTTAACAGAGGGATTTTACCGATTTCACGCAAGTATAAGCGCACAGAGTCATCAGCAATGTCATCAGTAAAGACCTGTTCTTCAACCACCACCTCTTCTTCATCAGCTACCCACTCATCAGAAAAATCTTCAGGATTGGGCTCTGTAGCTTCAATAAGCTCAACACCTGCTTCGTTAAGTTCAGAGTGCAACTTATCAAGAGTATCAATATTTTCTGGCGTATCCGGAATAGCCTTAAAAATCTCCCGCTGTTCAATGCGGCCATCTTTCTTTGCCTTTTCTAGAAGCTTTTGTTTGGCAGCTTCAATCGCCTTTTTATCCTTATCATTGCCCATGCGCAATCTCCTTTGCCTTCTTAAGTAGTTGATCGAGTTTTTTAGCTTTTGTTAACAACGGTGTTACGGTTGCCTCATCTGATTGCTGTTGCAACCTCTCTACAACAGCTCGTTTTTGATCTTTTACATAATGTTCTATAACGCGCACCTGCAATCGAGCGGCTTCATATTCAAGCTCTACAAACTCGAGATGGGCATAGAGTTCTTCGTACAGTAATGTGACAATTTTACCATAATCTGTCAAATATTGCACCCCTTGGTGTTTTTCTAAAATGTCTTTCGCTTTTTCTTTTGGCATTGACCTAATGACTTTTAATAATTCGGCTGCATCTTTTGATACAAACATATATGGCTCAACTATCTCCATGTAGACGCGCAAGCTTGGTTGCATAAACATTAAACTCATGAATTGATTTTCTGATTTTAAGGCATCGATATTGGGTGGTGCTTGCAAATCTTGATTTTTGGGCTTTTTGAATACTTTTTTATCTCTCAATTTTGATTGCTGTGCCAGTGCCTCAAACGTGACACCTAGCATATCTGCCACTGTACGTTTGTAATGTTCTTGCTCAACTGAATTAGCAATTTGATCGATCACTGGTATTACTTTGGCGGTAAAATCTTTTTTGCCAACGCCGCTTGTTAACGAGTATTCAGCTGCATATTTTTTGAGTAGCCAGTCAAGCGCGTACTCATTATTATCTAACGAATCTTCCCAGGCTTTTTTGTCTGTCTGTATAAGCTCATCAGGATCTTTGCCTGCCGGAATAGTGATTACGCCAAGCCTTATATCAAGTTGATTGGCTAAAATTATTGTTCGCTCCGTTGCGTTTATGCCGGCTTTATCCTGATCAAAACAAAGTCGTATATCATGCGTAAAGCGCCCTATTTCTTTTAAATGATACTTGGTCATGGCGGTACCGGCAGTCGCTACTACATTTCTCACACCTGCCTGATGGCTCGCGATAACATCCATATTGCCTTCTACCACTACGGCAAAATCTTTTTTACGAGTTGATTCTTTGGCCGCGTGTAAACCAAATACATGTCGGCTTTTGTCATACAACATTGTTGCCGGTGTATTAATGTACTTTGGCGCGTTTGGATCATCTTTAAGCAGCCGCGCCGTAAATCCTATGACTCGGCCAGATGAATCCATTAAAGGAATCATAATCCGCCCGCGAAACATATCCCGCAAACTGCCTCTAAAAATATTACCTAAGCCCGCCTGTTTCAATTCTGTCGGCGTGAAGCCTTTGTGGCTCAAAAATTTAGCCAATGCATCGCCACTGTCTGGCGCATAACCAATCCTAAACTCAAGCGCAGTTTGTTTAGAGAAGGCTCGTTTTTTAAGCACATACTCAAGCGCGATTCGGTTATTTTTAAACTGGGTTTGGTAAAACTTGGTAGCCAGTTCTAGGCATTCGTATAAACGCTCGCGAGTTTTAGCATTTTTTGCATAGTTACTGCTACGGTATTGCGTAAGATCAACGCCGGCCTTACGGGCCAGTTGCTCTAACGCACCTTTAAAATCAAGACCTTCCATCTCCATCACAAAACTAAACATGTTACCACCCTTACCACTGCTAAAATCATGCCAGATTTGCTTTTCTGGACTAACCATAAAGCTAGGTGTTTTTTCAGAAGTAAATGGACTTAGCGCGCGAAAGTTCCTACCGGCACGCTTAAGCTCAACGTATTCACCTATGACGTCTTCTATTGCTAACCGCTGTTTTACCTCTTCAACCGCATCCATCAGATCTCTACGGCCGCATCGCCTGTTTAATCACAGAGACAATCAACCCTACAATGCTTTTGGCGCACTGCTGCGTCAACAGGCTACGCTACTCCCTTCACTCTATTATCTATACACCTCGGTCTGTTGCTCGCCGTCTCCTTGCATTGCATCAAAAACCATAGGCACTGATACTATTGTACGCTAGTAGTCATCCGGGAAGCACAAGAACAAATATAAAAGCGGTGTCTTTATTTTGAATAATAGAACTGCTCATTCAATAATTTTTTGTATAGGCCTTAATAAAATACCTATCAATCTCCTCACTGAAAGCATGAATCACAATTACAGGCGTTGTAACTTTATCTACGTATAGACTCATTAGTCTTACATTGTCTTATAATTAGCATTAACAGTATAATAAGGGAAAGTTTTATGGAATCACAGCCAAAAAGTTCACGTTCATTAAGACAAAAACTGAATAAATTAAATACAAAAAAGAAAAAAACCCTGGCCCTTGTTGCAGTAATTGTTATCGCTGGAGTTGGCACTTGGATACTAGGTTCTTCAATGGCTAATTCACCTGTTACGCCAGCTATTGCTGACGCTCAGTGTGGCGCTCGAGTCAAAAATTACACCTATAAAGTGCCTTTTGGTAACGCGCCTTGGAATGTTCCTGTCTGTAAGCTCCCTAAACATGAGCGCTCAGCTGAATACGGACGCCGTATGTTCGACAACGCGGTTCAAAATGACGGCACGCCCGACCACGAAGGCCGCAAGGGCAATTTTCATATCGGATTTGGCTTTGAAGATCCGCGCGCGAACTTTACCAGAGCTGTTTACTATGCCAGCAATGCGACAACTACCATAAAAGTCCAGACATGCACCAATCAATGCGGTATGACCAACCTCGATGATGACGCAATTAAAGGCACGAGCATCAAACGCTGGCTGCCCGACCGCGAAGTTCCATGGAATCCTAAGTGGAGAGTCGCAGGTGGCGGTGATAATGAACTAATTATTATTGACGACAGAGAAGGAACACCCACTGCAGGCCAATTGTTCTCTTTCAGTAGCGTAAAAGAAGGCATAGAAGCCTTTGCGCAGTGCTTCCCGTGGCAACAAGACCGACTTTGTGCCAGTGTAGGTAAAATTTTGCGTGACCATGATGGTAACGTAGCTGATTACCGTACCTTTGAGGGTAGTGACTTTAGCCGAGGTGGCGGCATAAATTACTTTGCTACACTGACAACACCTGAAGAAGTCATGGCTGGTGAAATCAGGCATGCACTTGGCATGGGAATATTCAGCACCGCTTTTGGTCCTGCTTGTACAGCGGAACAATTAGCAAAAAACGATCCTAAGGTTGTTGATGTTACCTGTGGTACCGCTGTTGCCCCGGCCGCAAAATATGAATGGCGCAGCGTAACATCAATTGGTGAACGCTTACCAAAATTAAAAGGTACGCCAATTGACGAACGCTACAAGTTACACCATACCGTTCCAGAGGGGATGCGGTTTGCACTAGATATTGATGACGCACATATCGAAAACTGGATCAATTCTCGGGAAGACCTTAAAAACAATCCACGTAAAGCTGAAACAGCACGAATATTTGCCCGCGCACTACGAGATTACGGTTTTATGCCGCTTGACACATCAGGCTTTGGGGCTGGTATTCAAACAGCCGGTTCGCTCAGTGCGGACGCTAAAGAAAAGTGGAGTCAACTTGGCATAACAGAGAGAAAAGATAATTACTTACTGAGCGGTCTGATATCAAGTGCTGATCTTATCTATACTGTTGAACCGCCGGTAAATAATTGTACTGATGGACGCAAGTCTAAATATTACTGTGAATATTCATCAAGCCAATATAACGGTGTTGTATCGGGCGATCCAGTTGTCAATAACCCCCCTGAAGATGGCCCCGATGGAAACCCAGATGAAGAAGAGCCTGAAGAAAAGCCAAACATCCCTGATGAAAAGCCTGAAGAACCACCCAAGCCGTCTATCAGTATCAATCCTCGTCCCGTAACTATTAACGACACAATCCCGGTGAGCATTCAATGGAATAGTAAAAAATTTGAACTACATCAGGCAGCGGACGTTCGCTGGAGCGAAAGTGAATCGCCTAATGGCATCGACCGATATATTGTCAGAAAGAATGGATACAAAGTGTATGAAGGCTCGTCACGCAAATATACAGACTTTGACATAAATAACGGTACTGCCTACCTATACAGCGTTCAAGCGGTAGATAAAAAAGGTAACCGTTCATCAGTATCAGAATATAGAGGAATACTAAAGTGTGGCGTATTTAATCTAAGCTGTGAATTCATAAAAATACTGAACATTACCCCAATCAAATAACCACTCTGTGAACAAAACCATTTAGCACCGGCCAGCGAACTTTAGCTTCGCTGGCTTCCGCCTACTGCAACAACGTCTACAACGGCTATAGGCTGCATGTAACCCCTACTATGGTGTGAGATTAGGCCTTGGACGGCATGGCAAGACAATGGCTTTAATCAATTGACTCGTCAGCGAACAGTGTTGTTGGAGCTTCATCCCCCAGCATATTTTCTTGTTCAGCTTCAGCTAACTCTTGAGCCATCCATTCATCCATCTGTGCCTGTGTAGGTGACACGATCTTTAAATTACTGTCTTCAGAGTAGTCATTTATTTTGATTTTTGCCATTTTGATCCTTTTTTATGTTTGCTTTAACGTAATCATTGTAGCACACTTAGTTATTTTTGTCAATAGCACGTAGTAGCGGTAACGCTTTTGCTTTGCTATGATTATAGAAATGGTTTTCGTAAGATTTCTAAACTACTCGGCTATACGTGATGCTTCTATACATAGACAAATAGACGTTTCGTTTAATTCACATCAGATACCTCAAAGGATGGTCTAGCAGGATGGATCCGAACCCCAATTACAACCCGCCAACTTCTTCACCGCCGCCGGGACAATTTGATTCCAGCCAGTTTGATTTTATTATGAATACCGGCCAAAAACCGAGGCGAAGCATTTTGCCAAGCGGCAGTCCTAAGCAACGATTAATCATCTATATCATTTTAGGTGCGATAGGTTTACTCGCAGTGATTATGCTTTATGCCCTACTGTTCGCGGGCGGTGATCCAAATACTGAAAAAATAGTATCTATTGCCAAACAACAGAACGAAATCATTCGTGTGGCTAACATTGGTAATAGAAAAGCTACCGGACAAGACACAAAAAAGCTGGCTGCCCTAACCGCCTCTACGGTATCGTCTGACCAAAAACAAACCATAGACTATTTAAGTAAATTGAAACGTAAAATTAACCAAAAAGAGCTCAATGCCAGCACAAATAAAGAAAATGATGCGGCTTTAACGGCAGCCGAACAGAACGGTCGGTTTGATGAGGTTTTTAAAGATACGTTAACAGAACTACTGATAGAGTACCGATCTGACCTTCAGTCTGTGCAGCCAAATCTTGGCTCTAACGGCAAAGAGCTGTTTGAGAAAAGTTTTCGCAACGTCTCATTAATATTGAGCGATAACAAATAAGCAAACCTATGCTGAGAAGAGAAGATTTCACCACACCTGAATGGCAACAATTGCAAACAGCAGTGCTTGCAACTATTGAGTATGTAACGCTTAAAAGCCCTCATATATACGGTGACTATGTTGATAGGCATAGGGCAAAACAATCTATACATCAATATAAAGATAAGCAGGATTCAGAGCTTATAAGAGATCTGACTGATTTTGACGACTATAAATCACCCATCCCTGAACATGCAACCAAGACGGCTGACTCCATAGAGGGTCCTACTTTGCGCTCCTTAACTGAGTCAGTGGCAATGATTCGGCAACGCGACGAACGTGCCGTTGCATTGTTTAAAAACCTGATTTTAAAAATAGCGTACAATACTGCCAAAGCACGAATACGCATTAGTCCCGCCGAAAATGAAGCACTCATCAAAATATCACTTGCCCTTGAAAAAGAACCTGAAGTTTTACATAAAAAATGGGACCCGTCTAACCCACTAGAAAAAATCTAAAAACAGCTAATTAACTGTTAGCTGTCACTAAGTTATAACTGTGGCGAATAAGCCCTTGGATTTCCTCCCACGGAAGCTGGCCGGTCAGAACAACAGTGTTCCAGTGTTTTTTATTGAGGTGATACCCCGGCATGACGGTCTCATACTTTTCACGCAACACTTCTGATAACGCAGGGTCGCACTTAAGGCTTATACGTACGGGCTCTTTTTTTTCTGCAACTAGCGCAAACATTTTATCATTTACTTTGTAAACGGCTACATCTTCGCCAAACGGATAATCCAGCTTGGCATTAGGCATCGATAGTACATAGTCTTCTACTTGTTTGTGCGTCATTTATCAGGACTTTCTTCTATATATTGTAATAGCGTTTTAACATTGAGGATATCTTCTTCAGTTGGGTGCTCTATGCCCTCAAAGTCTATAAGTCCGCTTTCGGTAAAACTTGCCAGTGAGTAACCGTAGCTCTCGATAGCATCGACTGAAGAAAATGTCGCATCAGCCTCTTTTACCACTAAGTGCAGAGTAACGGGGCGCAGCCTAGATGATGAGGATAGTTCACGAACTGCAAACAAGTGCCTGCTCTGAGGTATGGCTACGAATTGAGTACCCCGGTATACGTACGGCTCTGTAAACTTATTTTTTAAGCCCGTGACTATCGAGCCCTGATGAGACCAGGTACCGATATCACGCAAGTTCCATGCAAGCGCAACGGCTTCATTTTCAAGCTGTATTAGTTGTCTGTCACCTTCGCGAATACGTGCCTGCAACGCTTCAAATGCTTTGGCAGCTCTCTTTGGTTTCATTCGTACAATTTTCTCCAGCACCCAAGGATCATTTATTTATCGTACACTTAATTACGTGTCGACTGAAGACGCTCTACCACGTCTTGAGGAATCACCAAGCGAAACCCGGGCTGAATCTCGCCAAGATCAATGCTGCCGTTTGCATCGCTTACAGCTGGCAATACTTCAGAGATTGTGCGATTGAGTGGCACGTTGTGATCAGCCTCAAAGCCGCTAGAGCCCACCGCCGCTTCCTGTAATTTATTCCAGACATTTTCGCCCGACTCGATCGTTACAAGCTCTACTGTCTGAGGCTCTGGTGGCATTGGCGGTTCTGGCACATCAGCAGGCTCTATGGGACTTGGCACATCCATATTTTGGTTCGGGGTAATTATAGGTGTTTGTCTTGGCGCTAATGAAGTTGTAGTGGTACTGGTTGTGGTTGTAGATGATGTAGATGTAGCCTGAGCGATGTCAGCGACGCGAGCCTGGCTGCTTTTAGACGCTGTAAGCACCTCATCAGCATCCACCAGTGTATGAGTAGTAATAAATGTGCCTGCTGCAAGCAAAGCGTATACGCCTAGCCCGGCAACAATTTTTCTTCCTTTTTTAGTTTCTGGTTGACCCCCCTGACCTTCAGTTGATGATTTGGACTGAGATTCTTCAGCGCGATTATCTACTGATTTTGACGGTATCGATCCTACCGTACCGCTGCGCCGAAACACTTTGTTAAACATTTTTTTAAAGCGTCCGTCTTGTGCCGAAGCCTTCTCTGGTACCGGCTCTTCTTTTTGTCCCGCTATTTCTAAGAATTGCGCCTTTTCGGTACCGGTTAGAGTCATGAGCTTGAAGCCAAGCTTTTCAGTCTGCTCAATAAGCTCATGAGGGCTCCAAAATGTCATATCTTCTGTTAAATTAATGCCGTTTTTAACAAGTTGATCGATAGCTTGCGCAACCTGCACCCGCACTTCATTGTCTACTTTTTTCAAATCACAATATCGGCCAATTGCTTTAAATGTCTTGGTCTGAACTGCAGTATGTACTTCCCAAGGTATTTTCTCTTTCACCTCTAATGATGCTATTGAGATAAGATTGCTGACAGCCTCTGCTAAGTCTTGTTCTGCTTGCAAAACAGGGCTTATGTACTCTTTGTGAGCATCAAAAAACCCCCTCGACTGATCCGAGCCGGGTGATGGCATACGTTCTGGCGCCATATTAGGACTATCCACAGAATTACTCCAGTTAATGTGGATACTATACTACTTTTAAGTTATTAATTCAAGTTTATGGTGTTATTGCTTCTTGAACCAATCAAGATAGTACTGAAGCTCTGCTATGGAGCCTTGGATATCCTCAAACGCACGATGAACTTCCGGTTTTTTAAATGCTTTGCCATATTTGCCGTGCATCAGAATTTTCCATGAGCTAACATCAAGCATCCGATAGTGTAGCCTTAAGTCCAATGCCGGCATCCACTGTTTTATAAACATGCGGTCGTTATAAATTGAGTTACCAGCTAGTATGGCTGGCTCGTCAGCAAACTGTGCCTCAACTAACGCGACAAGCTCTCGCTCAGCTACAGCTAAATCTTTGCCATCCTGAAGATTATCAACAAAATGATCCCGATTAGCCGGATAATCACGCCACCAAATGTTTTCTTGCATGCGCTGCAATACAACTTCTTTTGGCTGCTTAATGCACGCCTCATAAGTGGCGAGTGTCTTGAACTCAAAATCAGTTATTTCAGCCGCCACTTCTAGTATGACGTCTTTTTGCGGCTCCAAGCCGGTCATTTCAAGGTCTAGCCAGAGCAGCTTCGTTGGTTTACCATTTTTATCAATCATTATTTCATATTATACCTGGGCAACCTCTAACTAACCATAACTATCTTGCTGCACGCTTCGTCCACGACACGCAACCCCACTCACTCCAGTTTCATTCTACTACTCTTAAAATGTTAGAATTCTCGATGAAAGATAATTTGCTGGCAAGAATGACTATTGTTGACCAAGTTCTTTTAAGGTTTGTGCCCAGTTGGCTCGTTGCTCTACCGCAGACTGAACACTTGGACCAGCTTTTTGAGTAATTTCTCGGTATCCTGTTACGCTCGCCACCAAGCCAAACGTAAATTTTGGCTGGATCTTTTTTAAGTTTTGCTGCTTGGCCTTCTCGAGGCAATCATCATAGTGAGCTTTACAGCTTTCCCCTAGCGCCAACCACTTGGCGACATTTTCATCATAATCAACGGTCATATTAACCTCAACGCTGGCCCCACGATTTGTCTCTGAATCCAATTGATCAAAAATAAAATTGCCAGTTGAATAAAAAATTAACTTATCTTTATAAACGTCAGAGTTCTGCACCCAATGCGGGCTGTTGCCAATGACAAATTCGGCACCGCCGTCAATAATGTTACGGCCTATTCTGCGCTGATCCTCCCCTGCGGTAGCAACGTATTCAACTCCAACCTGCATGAGACCAACCACCGGCATAATGTCAGCGTATTGCTTCATAACATCAAACTCGCCATCATAAGGATCACGCTCAAAATAATGCCAAGCACAGAATGCGATCGGCAGCGTTCCTGCTTTTGTTTGGCCACCTTTTTTGTGCAAGCTTACCTTCATGGCCATAACTTCACAAACATCTTTCGTAACAGCTGGATCTTGATTGCCAAGATACTGCATGCCGGATTTTTCGACATGCTGCTGCATTTGCGGAAACTTATCTCTGCCCATGTCATAGACGTGATTATTGGCTAAATTGGCCACCGTAAAATATTTGCTCATGGCATTCACAAACTCGGGACGACAATTAAAAATTGTATTGGCCACTTGCTGTCGATATGGTATTTCAGCATCCGTAACTGGACACTCTAAGTCAACCGTCCATCCATCGTACTGCTCAGGACTAAAGGTATGCAATTTGCTAAAAGGCTGATCGAAATCAATGCTGCCATCCGCACGTCGAGCCTCATTTTCTACGGCACGTGCCGGCACTACCGTTCCGCTGAATAAATATTTTGCCCGGATTGATTCTATGTCACTTTTTACGGCAACTTTTGGCGTATCACTTTGCGCTGTCTGATTGGCAGAACTATTTAGTGCACGCCAACCGGCATAACCGAACATTACAGCCAATAACAGCAAACCAACCGCTATAAATGATCGCTTTGACTTTATTCGCTTCGGGGGCTGATGAGCTGTAACGTATGGCACTACTTCTTGCCTTTCTTGAAGTTCAGCGCAACAGAGTTAATGCAATAATGTATACCGGTTGGAGAATCATCGGCTTTAAATACATGCCCTAAATGGCCGTGACAATGCGCACATACCACTTCAAGCCGGCGCATACCGTGTGAGCGATCTTCTTTTATTTCAACCGCATGATTATTAATAACCTCGCAAAAACTCGGCCACCCTTCTAAACCAGCCTCGGTAGCTTCATACTTTGCATCACTACTAAAGAGCTCTGCACCGCAAGCTTTGCAATGATACATGCCCGATGCTTTATTGTGTAATAACGCACCGCTGAAAGGCGCCTCTGTCCCCTTCTCTCGGAGAACTGTATACTCTTCTGGTGTCAACTTTTTGCGCCACGGATCAGTTTTGTTCACAGTTCGCTATTCTTTCTTTTTATCAAGCTTATTAAGTCGTAACCATTTAAAGGTAAAATAAATAACCGCCGCGATAATTAAAAAGTTGATAATAGCGTATATGAAGGCACCCCAAGCAAACGTAGCAGATCGAGAGTTGATTTGTAAAAACAGGGTTTTTTCACTCAAATTCTGTGAACCGCCAATAATGAGACCTAAGATAGGGTCCACAAAACTGCGTGTCATTTGATCAATTAAAGCCTTTGCTTGAGTACCCATTACAAAACCGATCGCAAGACCAACAATACCCTGCGTACGGATAAAATCAACAAAACCTTCGACCCCTGTTTGGGCTTTGGCTTGAACTCGTTTTGCTACACGTTTTTTTGACTTCTCGTCTGATTTGGCTGATGTGGCCATAAAATAACTATCTCCGCTTACCAGACAGCCAAGATAGCACCGATTGCGGCCATGGTCAAGAGGTCACCCACTGCAGTAACAATAAAGAGCGTAAATGGACGCTGCTCATACAGCTTATGCATACCATTATTCATGACCAGAAAGGCAAAGCCAACTAAAACGCCAAGCAGCATTCCGTTATACGCGCCCCGAAGCTCTAATACATCTAATAGAACCGCGAGCGCCGCTGTCGTAATAACAAGTGTAATAAACGATATAACCAGTGCAACATCGACGCCTGGCTTGGTCGTATCTTTCTTTTTAAGACCAGCTGATTTTAAAAACTCACGCCCGAATAACCCCGGTGAATACCACGCTGCATTAATGAGCATGGCCACCGCTGCAGCTACTACAACTGCAAACCAATTTATTTGGTATATGTAATCAAAGAGTATTTCCATTTTATATTTCCTTTTTAAGTAGCAATACTTATTTGAAGTATATCAAAAAGCGTAAGCGTTTACATTTTTTCAGGTACTTTGATCCCTAATATATCAAGACCGGTAGACATGACTTCTAGGGTTATAGTTAAGAGCCATAGCCGAGTCGTCCGTGCTGGTTCTTCTGCATCGAGCACCCTGTTTTTTTCATAGTAACGATTAAAGGCTTGCGCTAATCCATAAAGATAGTGCGCAAGTTTATGCAGCTCATACGAGTCATGAAGATCTTGGAGTAAATCCGGGAACAATAACAACTGTAGCAATAATTCATGTTCGGCCTGCCAATCATAACCAGCTACGGCATTAAGGCTCCCCTGAGAAGCCTTCCTTAAAATACTTTTAATTCTAACGGCGGCATATTGAACCGCTGGGCCAGAGAATCCATGCACATCAAACATACTGTCCCAGTCAAATAACATACCGGTTTTTCGATCTGCCTTAAAATCTGCAAACTTAATTGCACCTAACGCCACTGCTTGTACGTCTGTCTCACTCCCGTCTCCATTAAGCGTGCGTGCTTTTTCTTCAGCTTTATCTAACAGCTCTTCAAGCAATACTACCCCTTTACGTGAGCTCATTTTGCCGCGGCTGCCGTCTTCAGCAAGCTGATCAACAATACCATGCCATAAGTGAACAATGTTGTCGTTATAGCCAATCTTACGTGACAATGCTTTAAGCTGATTAAAATAGAATGCTTGCTCTTGGCCCGTATGAATAAAAACCTTCTCTGGCTGCCAACGCTTTTGCCGATATTCAATCGTTGCGAGATCTGTCGTTGCGTAGAGCGCCGAGCCATTGGCTTTTCTTAGCATAATTGGCACATCGATACCTTGGTCGTCGAGGTCTACAATTACTGCTCCTTCATTCTTGCGTGCAATGCCTTTCTCGAGCAGTTCGTCAACCAAGGCTTGGCCTCGTTCGATATAAAACGATTCACCCAATTCTTCATCAGTTTTTATATGTAGTCGCTCCATTATGTCATGCAGGTGATCGAGAGATATCTTTCTGAAGCGCTCACTGTACCTTACCGCCACTTCCTCACCGGCTTCAAGTTTTTGAAGCCACTCTTGTACGTCATCTGCCAGTTGATGTTCACCGCGCTCTTTCTCTGCCTTTAAGTCTGAGGTGATTGTGATATAGACACGTGCCAGCTCATACACGCCACCTTCAGCCAGCTGCTCATCTGAACTGTAGCGCTCAAACCCGACCACCCACTTACCAAATGGAGTGCCAGAATCGCCGAGATGATTGTCCCTTATAACGGTGTAGCCCATAAAATCCATAAGTTTATAAATTGCCCAGCCTTGCAATGCTGAACGAATATGTCCGACACTAAAAGGCTTGGCCATATTTGGACTCGGAAATTCAGCAAGTATAGTTTTATCAGCGCCAATTTGACTACTTCCAAACCGGTGTTTCTGAGAAGAAGCTTCTTCGAGCATGCGAGCAAGTCTTTCGCTATTGAGACGGATATTCACAAACCCCGGGCCCGCAACTTCAGCGCTTGCGATATGAGGATCGCCTTGTAATTGTTGTGCAATTTTTTCAGCAATTTCATGTGGACCTTTACCTAATTGCTTTGAAAGCTGCAAGGCAATATTGGTACTAATATCACCATACTTGGCATCTGTGCGTTGCAACGCAATATCCTTATCAACTTGAAAGCTAGTTTTAACTGCTTCTTGTACGAGCTGCCTTATCTGTTCCATCGTTAAAACAAGTATAGCAGATTATCGCTTATTAACAGAGGTGAATGTTTGAGCTAAGCTATAAATCACTGCGTATAACGAACCAAGCAAGACATAGAATACACCTGTTACTACAAACGTATAGATATAATTTCCGGGATTAATAATTCTTTCAGAGACATCAAACGCCAAACCGAGCGGATTCAAAACAATATCCCATGTGTTCCATCGTAAATATCGGCCTAAGTAAATCGCGAAAGCTGATAGCAATAGAACCGCTTGTGCAACTATGTAGGCAGCTCGACTACCAAAGTAAGCCTTCATTCTGGCGTGAACTATAATGAGGCTAATATATCCAAGCAGCAGGCCATTAAGCACAAACGAGCTTATCATAGCGGTGTCATACAACAAGCCTACTTCTCCACTACTCTGCAAATGAATAAAATCACTAATTAAATAAAAGCTGTTGGGTAAAAAGCCCAGCCACAATAGCCAAATAACTATTTCTTTATACGTAGGTACTTTTTTATTTTTATTTTGCGTCATAAGCCAAAAGGCTAGAACAAGTGGCAGCCATGCTAAAAATAAATTCCACACCAAAAAACTCAACCGCACCGATCCGGTAACGCTAATACGGATGGTAAGCAGCGCGCAACTTACTAGACTTGATACCAGTAAAGTGGTGGCGATCTGTTTGCTGATGCCGCCTAATTTTTTTGGTTTCATCTATTCATATTTTAACAGGTATAATAAGCCTATGAATAATTTACTCGATGGCGTGCGTAACGTGGTACGTGCCTTCATGGTTAAAGTTGCGAGTGTTTTGAATAAGATTACCGCTGGCAGGCTTCACCCCAATGTTATAACGCTAGTTGGCTTGCTAGCGCACATATATATTGCTCAGCTTATCGCGTACCATTCACTGAAGTGGGCGGCTATACTTCTGATAATCTTTGGATTGTTCGATGCCCTTGATGGCGCTTTAGCGCGCGTCCAAAATAGAGCCAGCAAAACTGGTATGTTACTCGACTCTATCACCGACCGACTCAAAGAGGTGATTTTGTATGCAGGTGTAGCCTATGCCATCATTGCATCCGGTGAAGTTTTTTACGCCGTATGGGCGGTCTTAGCGTGTGGTATCTCGATAATCGTTAGTTATATAAATGCCTGGGGCGAAGTTGTAACCAAAGACCTACAAGATGGCCATACCACCAATAAAGCGTTTCGAATGGGCTTTATGACATTTGAGATTCGAATGTTCGTCCTAGTGATTGGCTTACTCAGCGGCTACCTGAAACAAGCGGTTATATTTATTGCCATTTTCGCCTTTTTGACCGCGTTGCAACGATTTTATCTGATAACTCAAAAATTACGCTAATGTACACGATTGATCTTCACACCCATTCGTTAGCTTCTCGTGATGGTGGTATAACGGTAAGTCAATATACCAAATTAATTAAAAACGGGGTGCTTGATTTTATAGCCGTGACCGATCACAACAAAATCGATTTTGCACTTGAGCTACAAAAAACACTTGGGGAGCACATTATTGTTGGTGAAGAAATTAATACTCTTGAAGGAGAAATTATTGGGCTGTATTTGCGCGAAACCATCCCCAGAGATCTGCCGGCACAAACAGCTGCACGAGCGATAAAAGATCAAGGCGGCTTAGTGTATATACCGCATCCCTTTGAAACAGTTCGTCACGGCCTATCAGAAACTAGCTTAAGTGAACTCATTGCGTTGGTTGATATAATTGAGATATTTAATGGTCGGGCATTCTTCCAGAACAGAGGCCCGCATGCGACCACATTTGCGCGTCTTCATAACAAACCCGGTGCAGCAAGCAGTGACGCACATGGCATAAAAGGTATTGGCACTGTATTTTCACAGATTAGTAAAAGCCCTTCAGCAAAAAACTTACCTGAGCTACTTCAGACCGCACATTACGTAACTAAGCGACCGCCCTTACGGACTTTGCTGTATCCTAAGGCAAACCGCATACGAAAAGGGTGGGCTCGTGATTAACGAAATTTGGTTTGCGTTGTGGTTTTTTTTGCCCGCTGGTATAGCCAACGCTACACCGGTTTTTGCCAATAAAGTACCGCTTCTCAATCGATGGACGACACCACTTGATTTTGGCAAATCATGGCGAAGTAAACGGCTGTTTGGTGCCAATAAAACGTGGCGCGGCTTAGTATTCGGTACGTTAGTGGGAGCTCTTACCGGCCTGGTAATTCATTATGTCTACCCCGCCAGTGCTGACCAGCTTGGCTTCACTGAAAACCAATTATTATACATGGTTATTTTAGGGGGTTTACTGGGAGCAGGAGCTCTGGTGGGTGATGCGATTGAAAGTCTTATCAAGCGACAGCTGGGCGTAGCTCCCGGAGAGGCTTGGTTTCCGTTTGATCAAATTGACTACATAATTGGTGGAATTTTATTAAGCTCTTTGCTTGTTATGCTAGAGTTCACACAAATTATAGCCATTTTACTGGTGTATTTTGGGTTGCATCTTATAACAAGTTACATTGGTTATCTTTTGCACCTGAAAGATAAACCCATTTAGTCTTCTTTTACGTTGACCAGCTTACGTAATGCACGTACAGTATTGGGGTGACTACAGCAAATTATCCCATTTTAACGGCCAAAAAACTGACAAAAGTATACGGCAAAAAAGAGAATGCTTTTAAAGCTTTGAGGGGCATTGACTTAACAATTACTGCTGGAGAAAGCGTTGCCGTCATTGGCAAGAGCGGCTCAGGCAAATCAACACTTATGCACGTTTTAGCATGTCTTGATCGCCCAACCTCAGGTACGCTGAAACTAGAATCTCGTCAAATTCATCGTATGAGCAAAACAGAGCTCGACAATCTTCGAAATAAAAAGTTTGGTTTTGTTTTTCAGCAATTTTTTCTAAACGCCAATGATAGCGTATTAGACAATGTTGCGCTGCCCTTAAAGATAGCAGGTGTTAACAAAACTGAACGACGACGCCAAGCATTAGAGATATTAAAAGAGGTTGATCTTGAAGATAAGGCAAAAAGCCGCGCTCGAGATTTAAGTGGCGGCCAAAAGCAGCGCGTCTGTATCGCCCGCGCACTGGTTAATGACCCTGACGTTATTTTTGCTGACGAACCAACCGGAAACCTCGATAGCGTAACTGGTGCTCAAATCGAAAAACTATTACTTGATCTCAATAAAAAAAGAGGCATTACGCTGCTGATTGTTACTCATGATGATGATCTAGCAAAAAAATGCAGCCGTCAGATCTATATCAAAGATGGCCTGATTCAAAAGGATAGCAAATGAAATATAGCGACATTATTATCACCGCTAACGCTAATTTGCGCAAAAGCAAACTACGCACTTTTTTAACAATCTCGGCGGTGTTTATTGGAGCGCTGACGCTGATGCTTACAACAGGAGTGGGAGCAGGACTGCGCACCTACGTCGAAGAACAAGTAGCAGCCGTTGGTGCAGATGACATATTGGTTGTATCTGCTGTTAGCCAGGCTAACGAAAACCCTATCGCCAGTGCCGAGCCAAAAGAGTACGACCCTGACGCGCGACCAACCGGCCAGTTTGGCCAAACATTATTACAAGGTTCAGATCTAGATAAGATTCGTTCTTTTGAGGGCATAAAGTCCGTTGACCCACTGTATAACGTTCAGATGGAATACATTACCACGGGCGATAAAAAATGGTCGGGTACGGTTTCGCAAACTGCTGAAGGCATAAATTACCCTTTAGCAGCCGGGCGTCGTGTTGACGTCAATAGCAAAACAAGCGAAGTAACCATTCCGTCAGAGTATGTAAATCCGTTAGGCTTTAACGACAATGATGATGCTTTGGGCAAAACCGTAACGTTTGGCTTTAAAGACTCCCGTGGAGAAAGCTTTACGAAAGATGCCGTCATTGTTGGCGTTCAAGAAACGAGCATTATTAATGGCAGCCAGATTACAAGTAATATTGCCTTTGTTCGTGAAGCTGATGATCGTGCTAATCAAGGTGTCCCAGCTTTTCAAAAAGAACGCTACGTGATAGCTTTTGCCAAATTTGACAACACCTTTAGCCAAGATAAGATCAATGATCTTAAGAACAAACTCAAAGATGCTGGCTACGAGGGCAGCACTGTTGATGATCAGCTTGGCATTATCAAACAAGTTATTGATGCTATAACTGTTTTCTTAAATGTATTTGCTGGCATCGCCCTAGCGGCGGCAACCTTTGGCATTGTTAATACGCTGTTTATGGCTGTACAAGAACGTACACGTGAAATAGGACTTATGAAGGCGCTTGGCATGAGTAGCCGTAAAATTTTTGCACTATTTAGCATTGAAGCTGTCTTAATTGGCTTTTGGGGTGCGATTATAGCCCTCATAGCAGCAAATATCATTGGGCGGATCGGTAGCAATGTTGCCGCCAGCACCCTTTTCAAAGATTTTGAAGGACTCGAGCTATTCTCGTTTCCGCTCATACCGATGTTCTTGATCATTTTACTCATTATGTTCATCGCCTTTTTAGCAGGAACCCTTCCCGCACGGCGAGCTAGTAAACTAGACCCTATTGAAGCACTACGATACGAATAGAGCCACTTAAGCTTGTGTGAACGCTTCTGGCGATAGCGAGGCGCAAATAAACTCTTTATCAAACGTGCTTAACATTATATCTGTTTGCGAGGGCATAGCTTTGAGAGCATTATATTTTATGTCACGAAATTCTTCATCGAGCTCGAATAAAATGTCACACGCATCATCTTCTCTTAGGTTCGGCTTATCAATATTAAAGAAAATATCAAACGCTTCATCTAATGTATGTAAGTAATCTTCGTACTGGTGTTTTGTTTGGGTGGCGTGGAATACGCGTACTGGTGCACCTAGCCTTTTTCGAGCCTCTATAGACCACGTGCAAACTGCCTTATGGTCAGGGTGGCCTGTCATTCCATCAGGGCCAAATGTCAAAATCGTATCTGGTTTGTACTGCTCAATATACTTACAGATGCATAATATTGCCTCTGTATCACCTCCTTCACAGTGTCCGTCTTTATAGTCAAGCCAATGATGGGCGGTAACGCCGATGATATCAAGGGCGTGTTCTAGTTCTTTGGTTCTGATATCCGCTAATTTTGTAGCCGGCCAGCGTGATTCGTCTTGCACTCCCGCCTCCCCTTTTGTGGCTGTGACACAAATTACTTTTTGGCCATTCTTAATTGCTGCCGCCATAATGCCGGATGAGGCAAATGTTTCATCATCCGGATGCGCCCACACACCTAAAAGTGTTCCTAATTTTTTAATATCATCGCTGGTTCTTATTTGTTGCATAAGAAATTTATTTGCGCTCGATATTTCTTTGCTCTTCAGTCTCATGCGGCCGCGCATAATCGTCCTCTAGCCTCCAGGTTGTACCAACTTCGGGCGTAGAAACTTCAACGATGTCACAGTCAGAAATGCCTATTAGACGATGTTTTTGCCCAACTGCTGTTGTATAACCTTTACCCTTTTCTAGGATGGTCTCAATCAGATTTCCGGTATTATCTTCCCAAATTACTTTTGCTTCCCCAGCAATCAGCAGCCAGCTTTCTTGTTTTTGATCATGCACTTGTAATGATAGACGGGCATTTTTATTGATGTGCAAGATTTTACCAATATATGGCCTATCTGCGGGTACCCAGTGCAGCTCATAACCCCACGGTTTCTCGTAGCGCACAACATAGGAGTCATTACTAAATGCTGTCGGATCAAAAGCCGGTATGCTTTGTTCACTGGTCATAATTGCCAAGCTCCTTTTTAAACCGCTCAATAATATCTTTGTCGCCCGTTTCTATAGGATTTGTATTGTTAAGCATTGCTAAGTATAAGCTTACAAAATCACCAAATGCCACAGTCCACAATAAGTGTTCAAGCCGTGACTTGCCTTTTGCTTCAACTACGTGAGGTTGAGGCCATTGACCGCTTAATAATTTACTGCTTAAGCCGAGTCGTTGCTTTACGCGTTCGTGATCATACAAAGACTGTAAATAAACTATAGCGAACGGTTTATCGGTAGGATGAGATGTCCATCCGGTAAACTCGTTGTGATTAAACTCAGGGAACTCGTACTGCCAAGCTACATTTTTTGCATTCTCATTAACACTGATCTTCCATTTATGAGCGGCCGGAGCTAAAAAGCTGCCGCTATAAATAACCGTGGTTTTACCAACCAGCTCTAAAGCTAACTGTTTAGCAGGATTATTGGCAGTAGGAACATCAGGAAGCCATTGACTTACCGAAGCCTTGATAAAATCAGCTTTTGAGCGAAGCTCGGCTGTCGCATTTGATTCTTTTGTCAGATTAAGCGACTCCAGCAAACCAACAAGCGCCATCAAGCCATATAATGCTCCGTAACGAGGTTTGTCGATTTTAGGCAACAATATTAAAGAATACTTATTGTCGCGAGCAATATCCGCTAATTTACCGCCAGAGGTTATCACCACGATTGCAGCCCCCTTCTCTGCTGCCTGCCTAAGCGATGAAAGTGTTTCTTCCGTATTACCGGAGTAACTTGATGCGATAAATAGCGTCTGTTGATTCACAAACGCTGGAATGTCATAATCGCGCGAGACAACGAACGGTATTGTGTATTGCGGCCAGCTTCTGCTTAAGAATGCCCATAGAGCCGATCCCCCCATGCCGCTATGAACAATATTCTGAAAATCACCACTAACCGTGGGGACTTGATAGGTATGTTGGAGTTGCTGCCATTGCTTTTCTGCTACCCCTAACGCGTCGCTTTTATCTCTTTGGTGAATATACTTTAAGTCGTCTAGCATCCGCTACTCCTTACTTTTAAGCTTTTGCTTGTCGTATACTTTTGATATTATATCCATTGTAAAGCATTAACTCATGAAAACGGGAACCAGAGGGGGTGGTATGTTCGGCCTAGACCATAAAGATGATGATACGAAAGACGCTGCGCCAGCAGTGCAGCCAGCGCCAGCGCAATCGGTAAACAATGGTTTACTGGGGATAGATGACGATGACCAATCAACAGCTGTGCCGACAGCAAGTGCGCCGGCCGCAACGCCTGAACCTACCACTAACAATAGTGATCCGCTTGGTGCACCTACGTTACCGACCCCAGATGACTCTAATGATTCAATGACAAACAATGCGTCACCTGCCCTTACTTCAGAAGAAGCTACCACAACCCCTTCTGCTGCGCCAGCTCCATCCGAAAATAACGATGAGCTGCTTGATATTAAGCGTGAGGCTCTTCAAGAGCTATCCCCTCTCATTGACCACCTTGACCAGTCTGCTGAAGAAAAGTTTCGCACTACCATGATGATGATCCAAGCCTCTGATAATCAGGCGCTTATCCCCCAAGCCTTCTCTACCGCTAAACAAATTACCGATGATAAAAAGCGGGCACAAGCGTTGCTAGACGTGGTTAATGAGATTAACTACTTTACGCAAAAAGAAACCTCTTAGATTTACCTCTTTATTTAAATACATTGCGCCGCTCACTCCGTGAGCTGATGCGCCCTTCTTTTTGCTATAGGTCAAAACCGGGGTCCCCATAAAGCGAGAATGGTTTATGGGGTGTAGTGAAGGCAAAAACCCCACTAGGCGACTGAACACTACTCGATATAAGCTGTAGTCAAAAGACTACAACAGCCTTGCGGAACTCGCCTTCGGCTCAAACATCCTCAGCCAAGAAGTTGTAGCTTTGACTGGCTTATTCGGGTGTGTTCAGAGCCTAGATATGAAGATTGACAGATAAGCGTAAGGGTGATAGAGTCTAAGTCATAAATATTTAAAACAAAAATAAGGAATAAATAATGAGTGAAGATCAACAACCACAAGGCCAATCTGGAGCCGAATTCGACGCCGAAGCCGCCAAACGCGCAAAAGAATATTTAGAAGAAGGTGTAACTCGTTCTGAAGATGGCGAAATTATGCACAGTGAAGATGGTGTATTTGAAAACGGTTGGCAATATGGAAGTTTAAATAATTACGCTACGATGCTGAAAAAGCAGCATGATAATTCAGTTACAGAGAGAGACAACTCGGCTAAAAGAGTTTCAGGCTTAAAAAAGGATGCCGCTGCCTATGACGAAGCAAAAGCAGCCCTGAGAGAATCTGTTAGCATTAGTGACCGGGCAAGAACTCTTGGTGTAAAGAGTCTCACCGATCGTGCAGACTCGCTAAGAAGTGCCTCAGAAGATGCCGTATGGGATGCAACTGAAGAAGAATACTATCGTGAAGAGAATTTAGAACTTGCTGAAAAATCATTGCGGAATAATCGTGCTGGCTATGAAACGCTAGCAATCGAAGAAGCCAATGCTGCTGGTCACGATATAGACTATGGCGGACATCACTTCCCGGCAACTAATACCGAGCAGCAACCCCCACAACCAGAACAATCCAAAGAACCCCAAAACACCTAATTTCTCTCTGGCTCTGTTGGTTCCTGGACTCGTGAGTGTTAAAGCTACCATTAGAGCGTAGTTGCGAAGTTGTAGGTGCGGGTAGCCCTACAACACAGTGACAAGCATGGTAGCGCTTAACAACGAACAACCAAGAATCAACAGCTGCCAGTGACCTTTTGGTTACACCTTTTGGCCATACAAAAGGTGTTGAGGGTTTGGTTCTTTAGGAAAGAACTTTTACTCTTCAGTAGGCCCAGTCCGCGGAATCTCTTCGGCTGGCCCGGTTGAAGGTGTGCTCGAGCCACCACTCGATGGCGCAGGGCTAGAGCCTGGCGCTGGAGTTGGCGCACTTGAGCCGTTATTTTGCTCATTAGTAGCTGGCTGATCACCATTAGTTTGATTATTTTCGGTGTTTTCTGGTTGGCCCTCCCCTTCTGTCGCTGATTGTTCGGGACTTTGGTTGGCATCTTGACTCGTAGATTCAGACGCCGGCTCATCATTATTTGTTAATGTACGGTAAAGCCAACGACCACCAAAAAACAATGCTGCCGCAATCGCCAACGTTAATAACAACGTAGCAATCCCAAGCAACCACGCGACACCACGACGCTCTCGTCGCGTTGATTGGTAATACTCTTCTACCTCTGCCGGTACTCGCGCTCCGCTGGTATTCTTATTACGATTCCAGGGCATTTTTACCATTCAAAAACTCCTTACTTAGGCCTATTGTACTGCTTTTTGGCGATATGTTCAATATTCTACTAAAGCTGTTGTGCTTATTGAACTATTTATGGTATAATTAGCCTTATGGACATGCGAATACATCAAATTACAGCATGGTATAACCCCACTCTTGCACGACACAATAAAGACAAGGCTGAGTTTAATCGCCGTTTTGGTAATGATCAAACAATAGACTTATCTGACCCTGAAGTTGCCCGCGGTTATGGTCGCCTCGAGAAAGAAAGTGAAATTCTTGATGATTTAGGCCGCATACTGCAAAATGACGTAACGATAGTTGATGTACCTGATGATACCTCGGCAATTGATACTGATCCGCCAGCTCTTGACTAAACGTAAGCAATTTGCTATAATACATCTATAAGCTAAAAACAAAAAGGATTAACAATGCAGGGCGATTTATTACAATCACAACCAGAAGTACCCGAACAACAACAAGTGCTTAATGAGTTTTCCCAAGAAGAGCTTCGACCAGAAGACCAGGAAGCGCTACAGCAACTCCAAGGAGAATTAAATGATCAACGCGCCCCTGTCTTGCCAGAAGGAACCGCACAGCATCTTGATGCTCAAGGTAATGTCTTAACACCAGAAGAGTACGAAGCTCAGCAAGCAAACCGGGCGGCTGGTGAACGCGACGAATACGGCCAGGGCGGCTCTCGCTCATAGGTTTTAGTCTGGCAACAAATAAAAGAGGCCTCTCTCAACAGACCTCTTTCTGATTTGTGGGAAGAGTAGGATCGATCCGGCGGCAAAGCCGGAGATGAATTTACTTCATCAGATCCGATGAGAAACCCTGAAAGGGTGTCTCATTACCTTACATCATTCCCATGCCGCCGCCCATACCCATACCACCACCGGCGGGAGCTGGTGCTTCTTTCTCTGGAATATCTACCACTAAGGCTCCCATCGTCATGCTGGTACCCGCTACAGATACGGCATTTTGGATTGCTTCTTTGGTTACGCGTGATGGGTCTACAATTCCGGTAGCCTTAAGATCAACCAATTTGGTAGGGCTATTCACATCAACGCCCTGGCCTACTTTTGCCTTCTTCACTTGTGGTAACCATTCATCAGGATTAACGGCTGCGTTTTGCATCAAGATCCTGAACGGCTGCTCAAGTGCATTCTTAAGTAGTTGTGCGCCAGCTGCTTGGCTGTCTGACCCGGTAGCCTTAATAGCTTCAGCCAAGTTTACAAGAGTAACACCGCCGCCTGGTACAATTCCTTCTTCTAGCGCGGCTTTGGTAGCTGCAACAGCATCATCAACGCGGAATTTCTTCTCTTCAATCTCGGTTTCGGTAGCACCACCAACCTTTATAACGGCAACTTTACCCTGCAAGGCAGCGCGACGCTTATCAAGCTGTTCTTTGTCGTATTCACTCGACGCATTGTCCGCCTGCGCAGCAATTTGAGCAATGCGCTCTTTTACCTCAGCTGCACGGCCAGCGCCTTCAATAATAGTAGATTCGTCTTTGGTAACAATCACTTTACGAGCAGTACCAATCACGTCAAGGTCAACGTTCTCAAAGTTCATGCCTTGTTCTTCACTAATGAGTGCACCGCCAGTCAAAATAGCAATATCTTGCAAGATATCTTTACGACGATCACCAAAACTTGGCGCCTTTATTGCGACGGCATTTAGTACTCCCTTTAGCTTATTGAGCACTAAGGTGCCAAGCACTTCACCTTCAACATCTTCAGCAATAATGATGAGATCTTTTTTGCCTGCTTGTGCTAACTTTTCTAAAATTGGCAAGAATTCTTGTACAGAAGAAATCTTTTTATCGGTAATGATGATAGCTGGCTTTTCAACAACTGCCTCCATGCGCGTTGCATCAGTTACCATGTATGGGCTTACAAAGCCACGGTCCATCGTAAAACCTTCTACAACTTCGCTCTCTAAGGTTAAGCTCTGACCTTCTTCAACGGTAACCACGCCATCTTTGCCCACTTTTTCGATCACATCAGCGATCAAGTTACCAATTTCGGCATCACCAGCGCTAATCGTGGCCACCTCGGCTACGCGCTGTTTATTGCTTTTAATATCTTCGCTCATGCCACCAAGCTGTCTCAAAACATCATGAGCTGCCTTTTCGAGTCCCTTTCGTAGCAACATGGGGTTATGGCCGGCGGCAATTAGCTTGTTCGCTTCGTTTAAGATGTGGTACGTCAATACTGTTACGGTAGTAGTACCGTCACCAGCTACGTCGTTCATCTTGCTGGCTGCTTGTTTAATAAGTTCTGCGCCTACCTTATAGCCAAGTGTCTCATCGTCTTTATCTTCAATTTCTACTCCCTTGGCTACCGTCACACCATCATGCGTTACGGTTGGATTGCCATATGACTTACTGATAACGACGTTGCGGCCTTTTGGACCCATAGTAGTCTTCACTGCCTCGTATAAAATTTTGGCGCCTTCTAGCACCCTTCGGCGCGCGTCTTCATCATAAAAAACTTTTTTTGCCATTCGTTCCTCCTCTATTATTTGACTACCGCTAAAATGTCGTCTTCTTTAACTAAAATGTATTCTTTGCCGTCGTGCTTGACCTCAGTCGTGCTGTAGCTTTTATAGATAATACGATCGCCTACTTTTACCCCAACTGGCACGCGCTCATTGTCATCCCCTACTTTGCCCGGTCCTACCGCTAAGACTTTAGCAGTCGATGGTTTTTCTTGGGCGCTGTCAGGTACATACAGCCCGCTGGCAGTTTTAGTTTGAGCAGCTTCAGCCTCAGCTACTACGTAATCTGCTAATGGTTGAATAGGTACAGCCATGTAATCCTCCTTTTAAACTCTGGTTATTCTATTGTACAAGTGTTAGTTAGCACTTTCAAGGTTAGAGTGCTAACTTTCAGCACTCACTATACGCAATTGCTAATTTTCTTGTCAAGACGGGTTAATTCTGTGGAACAAGATGCCAAGGGCTTCGAGCGTCTGGTGAGATTTTTTTCTTGAGCTCTCTTGCGTATTTTTTATCGAGCGCCTCAAGCTGTTCTGCCTTCTTTGAGGGCTGATTTTGTGCAGCTTTTTTGGCTTGCACAATATCATCAACACTAAAGTCGGCGGGCAACACTGCCAGCTCTCCTAGCGGGCCAATCATCTCATGAAGAGGTACCCATGGCTCAAAACCTCGTTCGGTGGCCTTTAAGTATTTTTTTGTGCCATCTTCAAAGCGATGTTCGATAAAGCAGGTACTGGCATCAAACACTAGTTCGCTCATTTCTTCATGAAACATCTTTTCTGCAGCTTCTTTTACAGATAAAGAAGGGTCTCTTGGCTGCACCAATAGTCGTATCATCTCTACTCCCTCTTCTGGCTTACCGCCGGTAGGACTTAACAATACGCTATACAGATGTGTTCCAGCACTGAACTTGTCAATATGAATCCAGTCTGCGACTCCTCTACCTTCGTTCCGCTTGACATAGCCAAAAGCTTCATCAAATACAACTGCAACCGTATCGAGCAGTTCGCTATATACTGGATCTGTTTCTGGAGTTGGACTACCTTCAGGACTATACATAGTGCTATTTTACAATATTCTCCGACTATTATCAACTTTTTATCTTGATTAAGCGTAGCGGTAATGGTATAATGTTTTCGTCTTATCCGACTAGATGTACCCTGGAGGTACAATGACCAAGACAATCATTGCGGGCAGGGAAGTTCGTGTCTCTCACGAAATCGTGAGTATGCAGGACGACCGTGTCAAGAAGATGGGATTCCCGATCAACCCCAACGCGGACTTGATCCCCTTCATCTTCGAGCGGTCCATCACGAAGATGCTGGACAAGATGGGTGTCAAGCTCATCAAGGGAACGGAGTTCGTCCATGTGACCATGGATGCACCCTTCTCGCGCACTGACGCTGAAGAGCTCATCGAGCTCATCATCAGTCAGGCTGTTGCCATCCAGGCCAGCCGTCGCAACGCTTCCAAGAAGCGTCATCCCGCTTCTACGAGCAAGGCTGTCGTCGAGCCGGCGTCGAACGTCGTCGCCATGAGGCCGTCGCGCAAGCCGACCAAGCCCCCTGTCAAGCGCAACCCGCGTAAGAAGTCCTGATCACCACGTCAGGCACCTGAAGATCGCTGGGGACGTTGCCCGGGGTTGTATAGAGCCTTACCGAAGCCATCGGTAACCAGTTCTGCCCCCCGGGCACACACCAGTCATTATTCAGGCAACGCAGCAGCGTCTTTTTCTACCGATTAGTCGGAAATTGATAGAAAAAACGCTGCTTTACTTACATACGATGTACATCCCGTAAAGGGATTTTTTTATTTTTGAGCTTTTAATAACTCTCTTGTAACCTCAATGTCGCTCCATTTGCGCTTTACGCCGCCCATATTGCGCGTCGTTTGGTGCCCAATACCGGTTATAATCACTACGTCATGAGCTTTTGCGCTATTAAGGGCAGTCTGAATCGCCGCTTTTCGATCATCAATTATTTTGACCTTTGCTCGATCTTTTGGCTGAACACCTTCAAATACCGCTTGTCGAATTAATTCTGGATCTTCGGTATACGTTTCATCATCAGTTAAAT
The DNA here is from genome assembly GCA_964426755.1 of uncultured Candidatus Saccharibacteria bacterium. Lineage (GTDB taxonomy): Bacteria > Patescibacteriota > Saccharimonadia > Saccharimonadales > JAGQNJ01 > CAYRRR01. The sequence goes on from CAYRRR010000003.1 coordinate 29,595, forward strand.
ACACAAAATCAGCTAATTTAGCCGCTACCTTACCCATCAGCGGCCGTTTCGTCGTATCACGATCGCCGGTTGCCCCAAAAACAATATGAACTTTACTTTTTGGCGAAACATCTTTAATTGTACGCAAAACGTTCTCAATCGCTGCCGGTGTAACCGCATAGTCAATAAATACCTTAAATTTTTGCCCTGCCTCAATGGGCATCATGCGCCCCGGCACGCTTTTTAGGCTTGCCAAGCCAGTTTCTATTTGTTTTTTACTGAGACCTGCCGCTCG
>CAYRRR010000003.1:29968-47395 GCA_964426755.1 uncultured Candidatus Saccharibacteria bacterium
CCGGTCTGCATACCATTTTTATTCGAGTTACAAAGTTTAAATAAGCGCTGTTTGGCTTTGCGATAATTTTCAAACGTACCGTGGTAGTCAAGATGTTCCTGACTCATGTTGGTGTGAACCGCAATACTAAACGGTATACCCCACACTCGGCGTTGATTAAGCGCATGGCTAGAGACCTCCAATACAAGCCACTCTGCCTGATGCTTGTTAGCCTTTTTTATCATTTTCATGAGCTGAAACACATTACCGGTCGTAAGAGAGGTTGGGTTTGGTTGTTGCCCCTTGCCGTCCCCATAATCAACGGCGGCAGTTGTGATCATGGCAACCTTTTTACCGCTGCTACGTAACATTTCAGCGATTAAGTTGCATGTCGTGGTTTTGCCGTCCGTTCCCGTTACGCCGATAACATTAAGATTTTGTGCCGGATAATGGTGTTTTTGCTGCGCAATAACCGCCTCTGCCCAATGACCATACGGTGCTATTTTTTGAAACGCAGCTTTCGGTAATACTTTTTTGACCAGCTTGCGGCTATTCATGCCTTTATAATACGTTACTAGGCCTCAGGATTAAACGATGATGCTGGCTGCCACTCAAGCTGCACCTCCTTGGCGCTGCCAACCTCTCGTCTGTGCATGGCTGTAACTGGTGGCGTTATGACGGGATTGCCACCACTCAACACATAAATTTGCCCTGTCTTACGATCTCGCTCCCATGCACCCGTTTCAAGCATTCTATCAATGTAGCCAGGTGTGGGCTCTGCTTGAGCTTGCAGCACTTCAGCAAGAGGAATCATAGATATACGCGTTAGCATTAAGTTGCAATCACGCCGAATAATGCCATTCTGCGGCATATAGTCTTCGATGCATGCCCCGTTGATACTAACTTGCGCGTTTTGATGTAGCTCAGGTAGATTAGAGCTCAAAACCCGGGCACGCACTGCTTCATCAGAAGCAATTGTTGTCTGGTTGTGCCAGGGCAATAATTCTACATACAGACTGCCTGGCTGTTCAGAGTCTGGCGGGCTGTATGTAATAATTTCTACGCTGTCATGAAGACCAAGATTAGCTAGCAAAAAACCTGGCGACGCCATAAGTAACTCATGACGATTAGCATGCACCACTTCAGATGACACCTGCTCCGATCCTATAGCTTCGGTTAGTATTGTTTCGGTACCAGATACGTCTTTCTCAAATAATTCAAATTCTTGGCGATATCTGTCATCAAATGAGCCTGGTTCATGATTGCTCATAGTAAGTATTATACCACGTTTTGTGTTGTTATTCAATAACCCTTCTCTGTTATAATAATTTTCATGATTTTATTAGGTATTGAAACCAGCTGTGACGAAACCAGTGTTGGTATCGTTAAAGACGGCTCTGAGCTGCTGGCTTGTGTCACCGCAAGTAGCATGGACATTCACGCCCAGTACGGCGGCGTCGTGCCAGAAATCGCCGCCCGTGAGCATATTCAAGCCATGACCCCTACCCTGAATTCCGCCCTAAAACAAGCAGGCCAAGATTGGAGCGATATAGATGCCATTGCGGTTACCTACGGGGCCGGGCTTGGCGGCTCGCTACTAATTGGCGTTTTAACCGCACGCACCCTGGCAATTACCAAACGTAAACCCCTGTATGCAATTAACCACGTAGAAGGTCATGTCTATGCTAACTTCTTAACCTCAGCAGGATCACCGTCAGAGTTACGCGAACAAAGCCTCACTTCACCTGACGGCTCGTTTGCTAATGTTCAGAAATGGAATTTAGGAGATCAACCCTACGAATTGCCCGCTCATCAGCCAGCATTCCCCTGTCTTGCCCTTATCGTGAGCGGTGGCCATTCGCAGCTGGCGCTGTTTCATGATCATTTTGACTATACATTGCTTGGCCAAACACAGGACGATGCTATCGGCGAGGCGTTTGATAAGGTAGCTAAGATTCTTGGTCTCCCCTACCCTGGCGGACCCAGCATTGCCAAAGCCGCCCAAAACGGTAACCCTGATGCTTTTACCTTCCCTAAAGCACAGCTAAAAACAGTGTCATCTGGTCTTCAAGTACTCCGTCTCGCAGCAAAAACTACTAGTAGTGTTTACTCGGATGGAGTGCAAGGAAGCAATGAGAATCACGCGAACCGTACAGATGGTACGGAGAGCAAGACTCGCAAGCAGCTGACGCAGCAATCCGCCGAGAGCAGCAACGTTGGTGGCTTTGCCGGCAAATCTGCTGCGGTAAATACTTCTAGTTATGATTTTAGCTTTTCTGGGCTCAAAACAGCCGTCCTACGGGCTGCTCAAAATCAAGCAGGCGTAGATCACACCTTTCCTAGTTATAAGCTCTCAGAGCAGCTAAGCGAAGCCGACAAGGCTAATTTAGCCGCTAGTTTTCAGCATACGGCCATAGAAACAGTGGTAGATAAGACACTGCTAGCGTTTGAGGAGTTTCGGCCCCAAAGCGTCGTTATTGCCGGTGGCGTGGCTGCCAGCCAAGAGCTTCGGCGCCAGTTATCAGCCCGTCTGCCTATAGAGATTATGTATACTGATATAAAATTGTGTACCGACAATGGTGCCATGATTGCTGCCTTAGGCTGCTTTAAGGCTATGCATAATCAGCCGACAGCCGACCCCTATTCACTCGATATCGCACCCAACTTATCAATGTAAGTATTGCCGATGTTTGATTTTGAGCAAGTGGAGCTTTCTAACCACAATCTCTACTCTTCCCTATCAATTCTTTGTTCGGGATAGTGTGCATTTACGGAATAAATGTAGTCCCCTTTTGGGCCTTTTAAATGAGTATTCTGACTGTTCCAAGCATCAGCTTCTGGCGAGTTATTGCCGTTCATGGATATTTCTATGGTTCGCGCACCGAGTGCTTTATGATGTTCTCTTATTTCATCGAGCCGTGTTTTACCCGCCTCAGTTCCTAGTCCATCTAAGTGATCAAGCGTATATTCACCAATTTTAACCCAACCAGAGTTATCTGGTGATGGTTGTGGTTGCGTAATGGTGTTTGTTTTTGTCATAACAGGCTGTATTATAGCACTGCTTATGCTTTTTGTCAATTACTGGTTATCTTCACTTTCGCCCTTTAAGGGCTCATCAGCATAAGTACTCACTTACGGAGTGAAGTTTGAACAAGGAGAGGCTTTAGAGGTAGTGAGCCGAGGGGCATCGAGGCGTCTGTGTGACGAATGATGGTTGCCCCCTCGGCTTCTTCCCTGCTCTGGTCAGGCGACGCGACGCGGGCTGCGAATGCTGTCATCAGCAGCTGCCTCTCGTTGCATCTCTCGTGCCATCACCAAGTACTGCACAAGAGCAGATATCGGCAGCACTACCAGCGGCAGTGCGAAGACAGACCACGCCAGTGAGTGGTATCTGTCATGGAGACCACTCGTTGTCACTCCAGTGATCAGGGCGCCACCGAACAGCCATAAGAACAAACACAGAGCTAGGAACCCCCAGAAGGACGCCTCGTCATCTGTGCACACGGCGATGATTGTCGCAGCTGTTGCTGCAATGACGGAGATCACTGCCAGCGCCAGCCAGTTGGCCCACGGGACACCGTTGTGGAACGGATCAATCCACGAGACCACCCCAGCGATGACGATGTTGAATAGGCTGAGGCATAGACCCCAGGTGACCTCTCGTACGTTTAGGTACATCTTCCTCTCCTTGTTCAGGTTCGACTCACACCATGTGAATCCTTATTATTATAGCAATTTTTTACTCTTATGTCAATATTGATACCTCTGTTATTGCTTAGTATTATGTAAGAGCAAAACAAACACGAGGGTATCGTCCTGAACACCATCAGGATCGCACATCAGAAACAAAAGTTTCAGTTTAGTTTGGGTGGGATTGAGAGCACTTAACACAGTGTTTGATGTTAAGTTTGCTGTTTTTCACGTGAAATTTTTCACTCCAACAGGGGTGATTTTTTTATTTCTTAATGATATGATGGTGAGGAATAGGGAGAACTATGCGACTACCACCAGTCTATGAACCGGATAAGTACGAGTCTGATATCTATAAGCTCTGGGAGCAGGGCGATGCGTTTACACCCAAGAACAGGGGCGGCAAAGGTACTTTTAGTACCGTGCTGCCACCACCGAATGCGAACGGCAACTTGCATGTTGGCCACAGTTTAATGTTTGCGCTGCAAGACATCGTTATCAGATATCACCGCATGAAGGGCAAAGAAGTCCTATGGGTACCGGGGGCTGATCACGCCGGTTTTGAAACCCAAGTAGTGTATGAAAAAGAGCTCGCCAAAGAGGGCAAAAGCCGCTTTGACTATTCACGTGATGAGCTGTACGAACAAATATGGCAATTTGTTGCTCGCAACAGAGAGAATTACCAATCACAGTTTCGTCGTCTGGGCGCCAGTGTTGACTGGAGTCGTTTTACGTTTACGCTAGATGATAAGGTTATACATCGAGCCTACGAAACGTTCAAAATAATGTGGGATGATGGTCTGATTTACAGAGGTACACGCTTGGTTAACTTCTGTACTTTTCACGGCACGGCGTTTGCGGATATAGAAGTAGAATACAAAGATAAAAAAGGGCATATCTGGGAGATTACATATCCGTTGACCGATGGTAGCGGGCAAATCACCGTAGCAACTACCCGACCAGAAACGATGCTAGGCGATACTGCAGTAGCCGTGCACCCAGATGATAAGCGCTACGAGAAATTTATCGGTAAAACTGTTAAGTTGCCTCTGACAAACCGTGAAATTCCGATTATTGCCGATGCAATGGTCGACAAAGACTTTGGTACGGGCGCAGTCAAGATCACCCCAGCTCATGATCCGAACGACTTTGAGGTGGGTCAGCGTCATGATTTACCGCAGATAAGTATTATCGGCCACGACGGCACAATGACGGCTGAAGCAGGGGATGAGTACCGGGGCCTAACTGTTGAAGAGGCAAGGGCAAAGGTTATCGCCGACCTAGAAGCCCAAAAACTGCTGAAGAGCACCAAACCGCACGATCATAATGTCGGTCATTGCTATAAGTGCGGCACGGTTATTCAGCCTTTATTACGCGAACAGTGGTTTGTTGATATGAAACCATTGGCCGAAAAAGCCATCAACGTATTAAAAAACAACAAAATCACCTTTTACCCGGCACAAAAGCAGGACCAACTGATTACCTATCTTGAGGGCTTAAAAGACTGGAATATCTCACGGCAAATAGCCTGGGGCATACCGATACCGGCTTTTCAAAATATTAATGACGAACAGGACTGGATATTTGATACACGCGTAAATGAAGAGCTCATTACGGTTGACGGCCAAACCTATAGGCGTGACCCAGACGTGTTTGATACTTGGTTTTCAAGCTCTAGTTGGCCGTATGTCACAATGAGCTATCCTGACGGAGAGGATTATCAGAAATTTTACCCGAACAGCCTAATGGAAACGGGCGGTGAAATTCTGTATCCATGGGTATCGCGCATGATTATGCTGGGCCTGTATGTTACCGGCAAAGTGCCGTTCGAAGCAGTCTATATTCATGGCTATGTCATGGCAGAAGATGGCAGCAAAATGAGCAAGTCGGTCGGCAATGTTATAGACCCGATAGCCGTTATTGATTCTTACGGCTCAGATGCACTGCGCATGGGTTTAGTGTCTGGTCGAGCACCTGCCATTAACCGTGGCTTTGATGCAACCAAAGTTGAAGGGGCACGCAATTTTTGCAATAAGCTTTGGAACATAGCCCGCTTTATAGAAGGGAAGGTAGGTGATCGCCATCAGCCAACTTCTCCTGACCCAAAAACTGCAGCTGATCACTGGGTGTTGAGAGTTTTACAACATTCAACAGACAGGGTAGGGGCTTTACTAGAAGACTATCGCTTTGCTGAAGCCTATGATCTGGTATATTACACTATATGGAATGATGTAGCGGATTGGTATATTGAGGCGTCAAAATCCCAAAAAGGAAATGATATGCTGGCTTATGTGCTCGAGACGATTCTAAAGCTAGCTCACCCGTTTGCGCCGTTTGTAACCGAAACCATCTGGCAAACGCTCGGTTGGCAAACGGACAGCTTACTTATAACGAGTTCGTGGCCGAAAGTCCACAAAGGCAATAAAGCTAAAGCTACTGAATTTGAAGAAATTAAAACGATTGTTTCTGAGCTGCGTCAAATGTCGAAGAATTTTAAGCTTATAAAGCCCACGGTAAGTTATACACCGGACAGCGTGATTGCTAAACATCCTGACCTTATTAAATCACTGGCCAACATGAAAACAATCCAAGAAGCAACTCAGTCTGAAGGCGTACGCTTATTGTCTGCCGCTGGCTGGCTTGAAGTCCCTGAAAACGCATACACTGCGTACATTGCCGATTTGCGCATTAAGCTGTCACAGGCAAAGAACACCGTAAAAGCGCTTCAAAAGCGCCTAGCAAACAAATCATACATAGCTAACGCGCCTGAACATGTCGTACAAGAGACCAAAAACCAACTAGCGGCAACTGAAGCAGAGGTTATAGCCATAACAGCCGAGTTAGATCGTCTTAGCTAATCGGCAAACTCAAGAGCTTGTTTGATGCGTTCTGTGCTTTCAGCGGGACGGTAATCATCAAACCATAACACTTTCCAGCCACGTTTCTCAGCAGCAATGACATTTGAGCGGCTATCATCTACAAGTAAGATTTCGTTTGGCTCGCAACTGCTTTTTTCTTCAGCAACCTGATATATATCTTCTTCTGGTTTAATGGCGCCGACTTGAGATGAATCGACAATTGCCGCATACGCAAGGTTAGGAATAAGGTTTAGTTCGATCATTTCATCGATAAAGCCAGGCATAATGTTCGTCAAAAGACCAATGTGATAATGCTCGGCTGCCCACGACAATAACTCGTGCATTTCTGGAATAGGGTCGACTTCTTCCATGTAGTAATCGGCCCAGTCTACTTCTGGCAGACCCAACGCTTCGGCAAGCTTAGTGTTAAATTCATCCATGCTCATTTCGCCCCTGCAAACCGCGTCATTATAGTGCCAAAAAGCAGATTCTACCGCGTCAGCCGGAACATCTTTCTCTTCACTTAAACGCAAGAAAGCACGATGAAAAAAGCGCACCAAACAGCCATTAACGTCAAAATACACAAAGCGCACACCACTTTTAGCGGTTTTCTTAGGTATGATCGGAGGTAGGGTAGGGGCTACTTGTCGACCTAACAGCTCGTCTAAAGACATGCCCAGCACAGTTGCAATTCGTTCAATCGTAAAAATAGATGGCGCTTTTATAGCGCCACGTTCGATTTTGGCGAGCGTTGAATAAGAGATCTCTGCTTTTTGACAGAGTGCTTGTTGTGTTAAGCCGGCGCTAGCGCGGGCATTTTGTAACTGCTTACCGAGTCCCACCTCGTCCATATAAACCTAATAATACCAATTCTAACGGTAAAAGGGAAGGCCAAACTAGTATTAAATGGCTAGTTTATAGCAGGGCGCTATCAATAAAGCGAAGTAGCAGCAACATAGCCACAAAACCAAAGGCAGTGGCAACACCGGCCACAACCAAGGAATTTTGCGTGCTACCACCAGTGCTGCGATATACCTTGGTGTATACCCAGGTGCCGAAACCTGCGCCAAACATAAGCGCAACAACTGAAGGGGGCATCAAGTATTCTCCATTTTTAGCTTATCGGCCATTTCAGCCAATGCAGCGTGATCCGGCTCAACAGATGTATTCTGCCGCGCATTATATTCTGCCACTGTATTAAACGGGTACACTTTAACATGCGCATGTGGAACCTCAGTCCCCTCAATCTTTGTACCAACAAATGCAGTACCAAGCTTACGCTTAAGTTGTTGGGCTATTTTTTTGGTAGTTTCCATCAATGCTTGGTAGTCTTCATCGGTCAAATCCCATACAAATTCAACCTGAACCTTAGGAATCACGACCGCTTGGCCTTGAACTGCAGGGTAAATATCTAGAAACGCCAAGGTTTTATCATCTTCATAAATCTTGTGGCTTGGAATCTCACCTTTTATTATCTTGGTAAAAATACTGTCTTGCTGCATACTACAAGTATAAATATAGCATAAACACTTGGCATGAAAACGTCTCAAAAAATAATATTAGGCATTAGTAAAGCCGTTTTAGTTATCAGCTTAGTAATGTTTGTTAGTAGCTTTATTGTTTACAGGGTCATTGGTCAGCCTGAACAAACCAAGCAACTATTAAATGACAGCGGCCTGTACGCAACCGTTTCAAAGCAGGTTCGAAAGCAGTTCTTAGAAGGGAATCAGGCAGTTCCACAAACGTCTGCACCCCTGGTACAAGATGCCATCGATAAATCTTTTAATGACGCGACCGTTCAGGGTATTGCAGAAGATAGTGTTGATAACATCTACGCCTGGCTGGAGGGTAAAACTGACGACCTTGAACTGACTACAGACATGACCGCCATCAAGACAACCTTTGCTGATAACCTCACGAAAAATATTGAGGCTCGGGTAGCTTCGTTACCTCCATGTTCACGCAACTTGACGCCCACTACAACTGATATAACCGCTATTGAGTGTATCCCTCGCGGCTATAATACAACTGCCGAGATTGAGAAAATCCGCCAACAAATCCTTTCTGCAGACACAAACAATCTTATGGGCCAAGCCGAGAATACTACTCCCGGCACCGAAAGCTTCTCGATCATCGGTAAGCAAACCAAGCAAGACGGTCAAGAGTCGCTTAATCAAAAGTTTGCCTCGGTTAAATCATTTTATACCTGGGCTCAGCGGTTACCAATCATTAGCGGTGTTTTGCTAATAATCTCTGCCGCTATCATCGTAGCCTTTAGTACACCGCGTTACCGTGCGCTGAAGACAGCTGGCTTGGTCAGTACTCCGATGGGTTTGCTGTATTTATTGTTCGGCTTGGTTTCACAAGAGGTTATAAAAGGCATGTTTGGCATCATCGAAAAGCAAGTCGGTACCAACGAGTTTCAACCGCCAGCACAGTATATCTCCCAACAGTTTGCCGATATTGTGAGCGGCTATTTGTTTCTGTTTGGTATTGTGTTGTTACTAACTGGCATTGCGTCATTGATAGCTTATAAAATTATTCAAAAGCGAGACGGTGTTACTACGGCAAACACCCCTATTAATGCAAGCCCACCCCAACCTAAAACAGATAAAACAGGGCCCTCTGATACATAACCTTTTTAGCATCGTTGATTGATTAGTCACTGATGCTTCTGAGGCACGCTGCTTAAAATAACTCCAGCCGTTACAATATACACTAATTGCAAAATGTGAAATGAACGAATCGATATGATTTCGCCAATAAGCCAAATCCACATAATGATTGCAGCCGTGATAACAGCGAGCTCCCACCCGATTACACGACGAAACAACGCTAGGGCAGCAATAAGCGAACTACCACCAACAATCGCCATTAATATAACACCCGGAAAGTAAAGGCTAGGAAAGTCAGTGTATTTCACAGCCTCGGGAATGACCGCACCACTCATGAGATAGATACCGCCTCCAATAGCTGACAGACCATTAAAAAGTAATAGCCCGAGCACCAAAGTATGTTTATTCATACTTTATATCTTACAACGAATGTAAGATTTTAGATTGTGGCAATGCTTAGGCGTGTGTACTGTGGTAAAGATGGAGCATGTTATATGAATCAGTACCAACTACAGAACCCGGTTACGCAGTATCCAAAGCTTAAAATCCCGGAACAACGACAACCAGAGCCCGGCCTTGACGCTAAATTGCAACCAAAGGCCGACCATGGCGAAGACACCTATGAGGGCACGGGTCGCTTAAAGGGCAGGAGAGCGCTTATAACAGGGGCAGATAGCGGCATAGGCGCAGCTGTCGCTATTGCATTTGCGCGCGAGGGCGCCGATGTGAGTATGAACTATCTAGAATCTGAAGAAGAAGACGCCAATAAAATTATTGAAACTGTGCAAGCAGCTGGCGTCAAAGCTTTAAAAATACCGGGTGATATCAGTAATGAAGCCTTTTGTAAGAGTTTGGTTGAGCAAACCGTCAAAAATATGGGCGGTCTTGATATTCTTGTTAACAATGCCGGACGGCAAATATTTTGCGAGAATATTTTAGATCTATCAAGTAAGCAGTGGGAGACAACCTTTAAAACTAACATCTTTGCCATGTTTTGGCTTACCAAGGCGGCTCTACCGCATATGCCAGCTGGTTCGAGTATTATTAATACCGCCTCAATCCAAGCGTACCAACCGTCTCCAACCCTCATTGACTACGCAAGCACAAAGGGTGCGATAGTTAATTTTACTCATGGACTTGGGAAACAACTGGCGCCAAAAGGCATACGCGTGAACGCAGTTGCGCCAGGCCCCATCTGGACACCCCTACAACCAAGTTACGGCCAGCCAATGGAAAAACTGATTAAATTTGGCCAAAGTGCTCCACTTGGACGCGCCGGTCAGCCGGCAGAACTTGCTCCCGCGTATGTCTTTTTAGCATCACAAGAATCAAGCTATATAACTGGTGAAGTTATTGGTGTAACGGGTGGCGAGCATCTGCCCTAGTGGCCGCTAGAATGGGGAAGCCGCCGTGTGATAACCGCAATACCGGTACCGGTAACTACTTCTCGGGTAATAAGTTTTGAACCATAGGCAGCCGCATTGTCGGGTACAAAAATTATTTCTGGTTGACAACCTGCTTCAAACTCATCCGCCCGTGAATAAAAACCGGTGAGAACATCTACTCCTTCAATCAATTCACCCGATTCATCGCATCCATCAAACCATTCATCGTATAATACCCCCCTGATAGAACCGCCGCGCTCCATAATAGCCAGATTTAACTGCTCGAATGAATCAACTCTGCACTCTTTTCGGCGGAGACTCATATGCTCATTTTTACGATAAGCATAATTATTGTCAATGCTACTAACTGTTTCGTTTTTACAACGAAGCAATTCCAGTTAGCACTAGCACAAAGTGCAGGACGAAAGATTCATAACTTCACTCAAGAGCAGGCTATTGATTGTTGCGCCCAAGACTACCGACCAGAATAAGTATGTCTTTAAATACCCGGCTGGCAGTCTTTTTTTATCATCGGCACCTATTTGACTACTGCCGACAAATACTACAAATTTCTTCATCTTTAAAGCCGTATCGCCATGCGGTCAAGGCTTTGTTAAATGGCAAGAAGGTTAAATACAGACGTAAATCTGCCAATCGGCGAATACCCCAGCCAATACGGCCGTACACCCGACGGTTACCCCAAAGAACCGCAGCCCACCTTGTACCAACTGGAATAGCATAGATTGGCCTTTTCGGACGATATGTTTTTAACGTTTTGCCTTTCTGTTTTCGGCATATATTATTCGCCACAAACATTGCGTCATGCAAGGCCGTTTGCGCCATACCGCTATAGGGCGTTGAGGCGCTATCTCCGATCACATAGATGTCAGGTTTTGCCTGCAAATATTCATTCACCTCGACGCGCTTACGCGAATCAAGGGTAAATACTTTTGGAAACCGACTAAAAAAGGGGTTGTTGCTTGTCCCGGCAGTCCAAACAACAGTTTGGGTATGAATTGGTTTTGATTTAATTTTTATAGCATCTGCGGTCTCAGACTTTACAGGGGTGTTAAAGAAAAGCTTAACATTTAATCTGCGCAATCTGCGCTCTACCGCTTTAGAAAAATCCTTAGGCATGTTTGCTAATGGTGCGGAGCCTGATTCAATAAGGTTAACAACAAAGGCAGTTTTAATTTTATGCTTGCGTCTAATTTTTTTTAAATAAGAGGTCAGCTCTGCGCTCAGCTCAACGCCGGTTGCACCCGCGCCAACCACTACATATTCACGATCGGTCTCAGAGCGTAATAGCTGTTCGTGCAAATGCCGTTTTAATTTTAGTGCTTGATGAATCGACTTTACTCCGTAAGAATACGCCTTTAAACCTTTAATACCGAAGTAATCCGTAACACTACCTAGAGCTAAAATTAAACTGTCATATTCATACCGTGAGCCTGATTCACTTGCTACAAATTTAGATTCAGCATTTAAGTCTGTTATGGTATCAGTCACTACCTCAATATTGTTAGCATCTGCAAAAAAATCATTGAGCGGTATGGCAACTTCAAGCGGTGAGCGTCCCGTGGCAGAGCGGTACAAGGCAGCATGGTACTCAAATATATTTTGAGACGATATAAGCTTAACATTTATATCTCGCTTATTCGCCAATGAAAGCGCAGCTCTGACCCCGCCAAAACCACCACCAACAATCACAACGCGTGTCATTAAAAAGACTTCCTGATGTGTTGCTTCGAATATTCTAAATCGGCATCGGTCTTTTTGTGAGGGTTAAAAATATTGTCCGGGTCAAATATTCTTTTTACGTTTTTAAAGACTTGCATCATTTCAGGTGAATACATATGTTCAAGCATTGGACCCCTAATTAAACCATCGTTATGCTCTCCGGACAGCGAGCCTTTATATTCAAGTACAAGCGCAGTAACTTCTTTTAAGGCAGGAAAAATTTTTTCTCGTTCGCGTCTAATTTTTAAATTCATTAGGGGAATAATATGAAAATTACCATCACCCATATGACCAGCAATAGTATACATAAACTTATACCGTTCTAATATTTGAATTAGTCGGGGTAAGAATTCCGGTAATGATTCAGGGGGCACTATAAGGTCATCTATAAATGGGGCGGTGTGTTTGCTCCTGACATTTTTTCTAAGCAAATTAAAACTCTCCCGACGCATGGTCCAAAATTTTTCTTCTTGATGCTTATTCTCTGCGATCTGCGTTCCGATATTTTGTTGGCTCATGATTTTTTGTAATCGACCTAGTTTATCCTCAATCTCTGACTGGTCATCACCTTCAAACTGGCACAACAGGATAATTTTAGGAAAGCTAGGCAGGTATCGAAGTAATTGTTTTAAAACTGGTATAAAGCTTAGGCCAAGCAGGATGAATCGCTTCCAGCCAAGAGTTTTACGAAAACTAAAAAAGAAACGAAAGGCAAATTTAAGTGTATGGTCATCAAAAGACTCCAAGCTGGTTGGTTTCAGCTTCAAAATATCATTAATGATTTGTCCTAATGAATTTAAATCTTTTAAAAATACAACGAGCATACCCGACAACGGCTTGGCGGGCACTAATCGAAACGTTATTTCAGTAATTAAGCCAAGCGTCCCCTGTGAGCCAACAAGTAGTTTGGTCATATCAAACGTCTCACCATCCCAGACATCCCAAACATTATAGCCAGTCGAGTTTTTACTCACTTTTGGTTTTGAGCTTTCAATAAACTTGGAATTATCGGTTATTAACTTTTTAATCCCTCGGTAAATTTCTCCTTCTAGGCTATCTTCACGTAGCTTAGATTGTAAGTGTTGCTTCTTTAAGGGCTGGAAGGTATGCTCTTTTCCGTCTCGTAAAACAATTTTTAGCCCGGATACATAGCGATCGGTTTTGCCATATAGAAGAGATTTTTCACCGCCAGCATTGTTAGCCACCATACCACCCACCATACAAATATCACGTGACGCCGGATAGGTTGGTAACAGCAGGTCATTTTTTAGCGTAGCTTGCTCAAAATCGCGGTAATAAACACCGGGTTGAACACTTATTGTGTTATCTTCAATCGGGCCAATGGCAGTAAAGTGTCGTTCGAAGGCTACGATTATTGAATCATTAATCGCTCCACCAGACATATCGGTACCACCGCTACGACCCGTAAGTGACAAGCCCGCATTCGACTTTTTATTTTTTTGAACGTATTTTACAAACTGACACACATCATCAGTATTACGAGGAAACACCACCAGTTCTGGTTTTAATTCGAACAAACTTGCGTCATGGCTATAAAGTTTTTTTACAGCTCTGTCATCATTGATATCACCACTAAAAAAAGTTTCTATTTCTTGGCGAACGCTCGATTTTTTCATAGGCAACCCGCCTACTCCATAACCGGAAATCTTCTTACAATCGGAAGCTTAACCCACCAATCACGCAGTCCGAGTCTTTGCTGGTTATTAGATGCTAATAAGGCTAGTAGTACAAGCGAATAAATTATATGCTCATCAATGATCGGATTGTTCTCTGGCAGCAGTAGCGCAGACCACATCATTAACATTAACAGCGTACCCGATACAGTAGCCAGCTTCATGGCAATACCCGCAATTAACGCCACGCCAATTAACAATAACCCCATCATAAAGAGGATGTCTATTAATGTATTGCCAGCCAGGCTTTGATAAAACTCAGCAAACGGACCTTTGGTGCCAAATGTTAAGAAACCAGCCGTCGGCGACCCGCCGTTTATCCAAGCTTTTTCACACATAACAGCTATCGTGTCTGTTTTGGCATCGCGGCATGTTGCAAAACCTAAGCCAAACAGCTTATCAATAAATGCCCACAAAAACGTAAACCCAAGCGCAATCCTTGCTAGGGCTAATATAAAGAGACTTTTTTCATTTTTAATCATAAGTTCACTATAACATAAGCACAGAATAGTGAGCCACAAGAGAAAATGCTATTGCTTTTTTCAATAAAATATGCTACAATAATAATGATAGGGTGGAAACAGAGGTGAGCACGCTAGAATTAGTTCAACCGCCGCATCCACGCTTTTAAGCGCAACTATTTTCAGAAATTCCCCCTGAGGTAGTTGATGAGCTAGGCCGAGAAGCTTTAAGTACAGATGTAGTTACTGACAATACAGAGATTTATGAAGAACGTGCAGCTTCTGTAACCACACCGGTAGATTCAGAAGAAAAATATCGGGTCTTAAAGCTAAGATGGCCGAACGCGCACGTGATGCGGGCAATGATAAGTTACCGCCAAATATTACGTTTGGTATGTATGAAGACAAGGCTCATTAAACGGTGATAAAACAATCACGGCACCTTGCTTCATACGAATAGGTTCCGTCATCGGGAACCACGGCCGGCAAACCTTGCGTAACAGCTTCGCCTTTATGTAAAACCTGAGTATAGGTTGCGGCATATTCGTGACACGTTTCACATACAGATACCTTTGTAATTAGATAATCGGGCTTTAATTCGAGTATTTTTTTAATTACCGCCATCATACGGCCTTTATAATCAATATCGAGACCACTAATGACAATAATTTTTCCATTTTGAAGCCATTTCTTTATAAGCTGAACATCTTGCGCACTAAACATGTGCACCTCATCAATCCCTATAACATCAAATTTCTCTGATACTTGTTTGAGAGAATTTACTTTTCTTGCTTTGATATTAAGGCCAAGCCGTGAGCTGACGCCGCTGTCACGTACGTTTCGTGCCGGCTGAATATACAACACCTGTTTTTTGGCAAACTCATACGGTGCAACTCTAGCTATGAGCTCGAGAGATTTACCGCTTTTCATGGGTCCAACAATTAAACTTAGCGACATTAGTTTATATAATACCAATATATTGCGATACAATAATGCATAAATTAAAGTGAGGATCAGATGAGTACAAGCATCGAGGCATTGGGTAGCGGAGAACAAGGAACAGTAGCAGCAGTAACTTCACCAAATTTAATACACCCTGAAGCAGCTCATTTAACATATGGTGAGCTTTTTGGCCGTTACGCCATGAGTGATTTTGGCGTTCATCATGCTACCCAAACAGTAAGATATGCACGATATTATGGTTATGACCGTGAGCAAATGCTTGCGGACCTGGGTGACGATATTCATCCGTTGCGACACATGACATATACAGAAGAAAATATTTTTCGTCTTTTGGCATTGCACCAGCAAACAACCTCGGGTGCAGAACCATTTTCTAGCATACAAATCGTTGCTGGTAGATTAGGGGCTTTGTTGCATGACACCGGTGAATGCGAGTTACCAGAACTTGCCAAAGCTTGCGACGTAGAAGCAGTTGGCGATGTTTCGTATCACGATAAAACAGATGATCATGATAAGGCAGAAACTATTATCAGGGAGTATATTTTTAGTATGCTATTCGATGATGTGCCTGACGAAATAATGGAACTTGTGGAGGATACTATTGCCAATAAAAAAGGAACATTGTTGCGCGAAGGCTTTAATTTATCTGAGCATATTGGTTATTTAATGACTGGGGTGCAAGCAGGCAGGGTGGCGTTAAGTATTCTTGAAACAGGTGATGAAACACACGAAGACCGATACAAACAATTACGAAAACTTGCATTAAAAGTAGCGCCAGTTCATTTTGATCATGTTGGTGAGCACGGCAAGGCCTTTCCGTTTGCCGATGTAACGCGCGAGAATCTCGCTCCAGAAGTTGAGAAGATTCAAAGTGTACTTTCAGACCAATAAAACATATTGTTTATCTAATAATTTGGGTGTGGAATTCTGGTCCTGGTGTCATTGCACGACGTACATCTTCCATGTCTTTTTGAAATCGTGCCTTAGCTTCAGACTGTTCGGCAAACTCTCTGCTCGTTTTTTCAATCTCCTCTGGCAAGAGAATGGCCAGTTGATGGTGAACTTCAGGGTAAATGTGAGGAGACCGCACCCACTCAATTACAGCTGCAGCCTCTGCTTCATTTAATGTTCTTGCGGTACTAATACCAATAAGCGGTGATGAACCACTAAACTCAATACGCCTTAATAAGGTATCGGGCTTTTCAATTGAAGACAAAATTGCCATACGCCCGGAATGTCTTGAAATTCTATGTTCGTACTTATCGGCGACACCCCACATTTCTTCAGGACGCAATCCAAAAACAGAACTTCGACTTTGTCTTGGTAGTATATGCGCAAACACTAATCCAGCCGCGCGTATACCTGTATTATTTGGACGTATCCGACGAAGCGACGAATTGGCGTCTGCTTCTGCTTTTTTGTGCTTCTCAAGAACAGTTTCAACAATTTCTCTAAATTCTGCTGCGTGCTGCGCACCATTTGCCATGACTTTTTTATACACCCAATGCTACCGGAATGCAAAATTACTTATTACTCTATGATTACTTCAAGACCGTTACGATGTAAACAAATTTACAGATATTTTCATTAAAATAACGCAAAGTATGTTACGGAGGAGGGGTAGCGCACGATTTATAAAAATTAAATGAGGGAGGATAAACACATGAGAATGAATCCATTAGATTGGGTAGCATATGCATTGGTAGTTATTGGCGGATTAAACTGGGGGCTGGTTGGCTTATTTCAGTTTGATCTAGTGGCCGAGCTTTTTGGCGGTCAAGACAGCGCGCTGGCACGGCTGATCTATACCCTTGTCGGCCTTGCGGCTTTATATCTATTAACGTTTGTACCTCGATTTACTGAAGCAAAAAATGTACACGCAGTTGAATAGCATACATTACGAAACAAGTGTTTAGGGCTTATTGATTTTCTAAGAGGGTACATTGGCGCTAATAGGTGAGTAATAAAACTGCCTGCATCTACGCTATCATGGGATGAGCAGCATTTTCTGGTACCCAATATTAACCATCTGGCCTTATCTT
>CAYRRR010000003.1:47495-48986 GCA_964426755.1 uncultured Candidatus Saccharibacteria bacterium
ATCAACCACACCAGCAATAAACACCTCATAAACACCTCATTATGCTCGTTGATACTTTGACCTATAATTAATGGTAGGGAAGAATGCTCATTAACGAACTATGGTAGCAATGAGAGACAAGCGTAAGCGTATGACTATATATACCATTGGCCACTCAACAAGAAGCATAGAAGACTTTATTGACTTGTTGCGCTCGCAAAAAGTCAAACAACTTGTAGACATTCGGTCGATACCTAAGTCTCGGCATAACCCACAGTTTGCAAGCGAAGATTTATGCCAAAGTCTGGCTCAGGCCGATATAAGGTACGAATATATCAAAGAACTTGGTGGGCTTAGACCTGCGGCTAAGCACTCAATAAATGAAGGATGGCGCAATGCGTCTTTTCGAAACTATGCCGACTATATGCAATCAAATGAATTTAGTGTTGGGTTAGATAAATTAATTACACTCTCAAAAACGTTAACTACGACAATTATGTGCGCCGAGGCTGTCCCGTGGCGTTGCCACCGTTCTCTGGTTGGAGATGCCCTAGTGGTAAGAAGCATAACAGTGCTTGATATTATAAGCCCGACTAGTATTAAAGAGCATGCCTTAACGTCTTTTGCTGAAGTTGAAGGCACTACGCTAACGTACCCTTCGTTTGAAGAATAAAACAAGTCTGTCTATTCAAACCCTAATCTGCGCTCGACCTCAAGTTAAAGCACAAAAAAGTTGAAACCCTTGATGACTTATGACTTAGAGCTAAACTGAATCTGCCCAAGCCTTAGGCTTATTCAATATCGCGCACTGAGTCCAGCCAACGCTCCAAATCAATCATTTCAAGCGAAACATCCTCTGGGTTAAGCTGACTGCCCGATGTCATAGCATTTCTTACTTCGGATGCACGAGACATTCTGGCTGCTCTTAGCACCATGGGCTGACTCACGGCTTCAAAGGCTGAAACTAGATTTTCGTAAGCACTCAATAATGCCCGCTCTTGGGTTGCATCTGATATCTGCATAGTGAAGATGACCTCTCCTTCTTCCAAAGAAAACATAGGCACAGTTTCTGGGGCCATAGAGGTAATAAGCCCCGCGTATTGAGAAGCACTTTCTCTAGATGAATCTGCCCCAGGGGATATAATAGTAAAGGATAAAAACCAGTCATCGACATGAATCTTGTCTATTTCTGGACGGTTACCGGATGTTTCGCTCATAGCAATATGATATACGATAGCAACCATAGTTAGAGCCTTGCTTGACGCAGCCTGGCGGAGTGGAAACATCTGCGATAGCTTCTTATGAGCAAACCCTTGATGATCGAATCTGTTGCAGATATATCCACAAACAAATCAAAACCGCCCTCGTTAGGGTGGCCTGGATCTGCCTGTGGTACAACTGTCAGGGACGGATTGGAAGCAAATTAAAGCTGAACTGATTGAAATCTTGCAACTGGCTTAAGAGGATCGTGAGAGCAAACTTCTTACAGTCTAAGCGGCAGTAACTAAACCA
>CAYRRR010000003.1:49086-50550 GCA_964426755.1 uncultured Candidatus Saccharibacteria bacterium
TTAAGAGGATCGTGAGAGCAAACTTCTTACAGTCTAAGCGGCAGTAACTAAACCAATATACAAGTTACTCACTAACAGAAGGTGCTTTGTGAGAAAAAATCAGGTTCACTCTTTCTGCTATCACTTGTTTAGCGTCTAACAAGTAATCTAGGAAATCAGTGTAGCCTCTTTGTTCTGCCATAGAAGCAATATCGCCTACTTCGCCTACCACTATTTCGTTAAAGTCACGGGGTATATCACGAACAAAATCCCTAACTTCCCATAAGCGTCTTGTTTCTTCGCGCCAACTGCTACGAGATAGGCTACTAACTCCTCTAAATGTTTCTTCAGCGACTGGGTCAAGCAAGCCTAAGGTGTTTGCTACGATAAACTGTGCGGCATTACCCTTTCTAGCGGCTTGTAATTCGCTTTCAGGTAATGCAAAAGCTTGTCGTAAGCCTGAATCATCAACCAGTGTTTCGGTAGCATCACCATAGCCCGAACGGTATGAATACTTAGGGAGTAGGTCAAGTGCAGCCCTATTAACAGGATTTGTGCCGTGTCCTTCAAGGGCAAAAAAGGCTGGAATTGAAATATTAGTACGGCCTTTGACAAGATTAGGTGCCACTTCTTGATTACGCCCTAATGCCCCTAAATGCTCATAGAAAGCCAAGAACTCTGCTTCTTTTTGATACCTTTCTCTAGCTTCCACACTATTTTCTACTGATAATAAACTTTCGTATCTACTTCCTGCACCCTCTCTGGTACTTGCACTCATACCGATCTCCTTTCTCTATACGTTCATTTTATACCGTGCAAGTAGCTTTTCAAACCATAAACAATTACTTTAATCAATCCCTGGCAGGCATACCTACAAGCAAATTAAAAGCCCTCTTCATAAGAGGACTTGAATATGCCCGTGGTACAGCACAGTGGATATAGTTAGGATCTTATTCATCCCTGAAATATAAGCTGCATCCGTCATCTGAAGCTGCCTTGATAAATATATTGTGTGGTGATGAATCTGATGATAAGGGCTCAATTCTGGTACTGATGCACGCACGCAGATTTTTATTCACAAAACTGTGACTCTTTGAACTCTCAAGTTCACTTTCATTAACCTGCAGCCAGCCTGTGCTACGCAGCTTTCGAACAACCGACTCCACATTATCCGCGTTGTCGTAATACAACAGAATGTACTTAGTAGAATGGCTTACACCTTTCCAGTCGCTATTTTTACCAAGGTCTTGCTCGATGCGTTTATTTGGTGTAGGCAACAAAAGCTGCTGTTCGATCTGACGTAAACTGAGCATTTCTTGACTCGGTTGCTCCCAGGGCTTTCTAGCTAATAGAACAACCATAAGGGTTGTGATAAGAAGCAGTCCAAGAATGGCTTTTTTGTTTTTACGTCGTTTCATAAGATTATCGTAACAAACAGGCTATTGTAAATCTATGCATAAGCAAAACACCTAACAGGATTCAAAC
>CAYRRR010000004.1:0-17704 GCA_964426755.1 uncultured Candidatus Saccharibacteria bacterium
TGTACATGTTAGAGTACTCAAAATGAAAGGATTTTTATGAGTGCAGCATCCGCTAATAAGGAGACCGGAAAGCAAAGAATCCGGATTCGCCTTAAAGCCTATGATCATAAAGTAATTGACCAGTCTGCTAAACAGATTGTTGATACGGCGCTTCGAACTGGAGCCACCATAGCAGGGCCGATTCCATTGCCTACGCAACGAACAACCTATACCGTCGTGAAAAGCCCTCATGTCTTTAAAAAAGGCCGTGAACAGTTCGAGATGCGCATTCATAAACGTATTATTGATGTTCTTGAGCCAACGCCGAAGACAATTGATAGCCTCATGAACTTGAGCCTTCCTGCTGGCTGTGATGCCGAAATAAAGATGTAGCCGTATGCTACAATAGATGTTAGTGGCAAAAAGAAAACAAAAACCCTCCACTAGTAATACCGATAGCAGCTTCTTCTTGAAGCTCGTTATATTAGTTATTCTTGGTTCAATGTGGATTAAGGTCAGTAGTACTGATTCATGGCAATTACCAATCCCATTAGGTCTCGTTGGTGGTATCTATCTGGTATCAAAAGACAAGGTAAAGCAAGATAGAAAACTTGGTTATGCAGTCTTACTTATAGCCATGTTGGTTGGTTTCTGGGCTCCCATTGGGTTATTCGTTAGATTGTAGTATAAACAACATATTGACAGAGGTAACAGTTTTCTGTTACTCTGTATTGGTATATTTGTAATTTACTTGGTGTATACATGTAAGTTCACTCTTATTAACAGAGATGAAAACTGCAATATACCAAGCCTTTTTATGTCTGAATTATGTATTGAAGACCGCTGAAAAGAATAAAGGAGAACTATGAAAGCCCTGATCACACGAAAGGTTGGCATGACAAGTACCATCGCAGAAGACGGTACAGTTCAAGCCGTTACATTGCTTTCCGCTAGTCCAAACGTCATTACGCAAGTAAAAGATGTTGAAAAAGACGGCTATACAGCCGTACAGCTTGGCTTTGAAAAGAGTAAAAAACTCAGTAAGTCAGTGGCGGGTCATGTCAAGCAAGCTAATGTAGCTCCCAAGATTATGCGCGAATTCCGCATTAAAGAGATAAGTGACGACATGAAGATCGGCGAATCAATTTCAGCCGATTCTTTTGTTGTTGGAGATGTCGTATCAGTCACGGGAACCAGCAAAGGCAAAGGATTTGCCGGTACCATTAAACGTCACAACTTCCACCGAGGTCGCAAAACACATGGTGGCCGCAGTTATCGTCGTCCTGGTTCAATTGGTTCAATGTACCCACAAAAGATTTTTAAAGGCAAGAAAATGGCCGGACAAATGGGTAGCGAACAAGTAACGGTAAAAAACCTTAAAGTTGCACTTGTTGATACAGAGCTTGATATTATTGGTGTTGCTGGTGCTGTACCTGGTCCTCGCAAAGGCGTCGTTCTTATAAAGGAGGCACAGTAATGGCTGTTCCAACGTATACTAAATCTGGCACTAAAGCAGCCACGCCTGCTAAACTTGATAAAAATGTCTTTGACGTCGCAGTTGAAAACCATGACTTGCTTAAGCAGGCATACCTTTCATATCTTGCAAATGGACGAGAAAACAATGCGATTGTAAAAACTCGCGGTTTAGTTCGTGGCGGCGGCAGAAAACCTTGGCGCCAAAAAGGTACTGGACGAGCCCGTTTTGGTTCATCTCGAAACCCAATTTGGCGTGGTGGTGGTATTGTGTTTGGTCCAACCGGTAATGAAAACTACAGCCGCAAGCTAAACACCTCTACCAAGCGAACAGCTCTACGTCAGGCGTTGAGCATTAAGGCTGGAACGATAAGTGTTATTGATAGCATCGATAGCAATGATGGCAAAACGAAGCCAATTGTAGCGTTACTAAATAAGCTTGGCTGCACCAAGAATACGCTTGTCATAGTAGAAGATAAGACCGATATGTTGGTACGTGCATGCCGCAACATTCCATCAGTAACATTAGTTCAGGCAAGTTATGTTAATGTCTACGATGTTTTAAATGCCGACTCGATTATATTCACTAAAAAAGCACTTGATGTCGTTAATGAGTGGTTAGGGAGTAATAAATAATGAGTGCTGCTAAAAATAGCCCCAACAAAACCACTAAAAATAATGCCCCTAAGACCAGTGACGCAATACTGATTGATAATACTGCCAAGTCAATGCCTTTGAAGCCTCGCATGAGTGAAAAGGCTTACGGCACAAGCCTGGCAATTAATACATATGTATTTAATGTCCCTATTAATGCTAATAAAATGACTGTTGCGGCAGCTGTTGAAGCGCAATTT
Organism: uncultured Candidatus Saccharibacteria bacterium; assembly: GCA_964426755.1. GTDB lineage: Bacteria > Patescibacteriota > Saccharimonadia > Saccharimonadales > JAGQNJ01 > CAYRRR01. The sequence continues at coordinate 2,307 of CAYRRR010000004.1, forward strand.
GGCGTGACAGTTGAAGGCGTACAAATTATAGTTTCAAAAGGTAAGGCCAAAAGCTCCTATCAGAAACGAAATCGACCAGTTAGTGGGATGCGCGCCAAACAAAAGAAAGCTTATGTACGCTTAGTTGAAGGCAATAGCATTAATATTTTTGGTGAAGAAGAAAAAGCAGACAAGCAAACTGAGAAGTCAGCTAAAGCCACCGACAAAAAGGAGAAGAAGTAATGGCTGTAACGCAGTATAAACCAACCACTCCTGCACGACGCGGAATGTCTAATCGCGACTTCACTGAAATAACAGTAAAGCGCCCGCTCAAGTCTTTGATAGCTATAAAAAGACGCGGCAATGGTCGAAACAATCAAGGCCGTATTACAGTTCGTCACCGCGGCGGTGGAGCGCGTAAGTTCTATCGCATCGTTAACTTTAAGCTTCCGTTGGGTACAACAGCAGTTATTGAAGCTATAGAGTATGATCCTAATCGTTCAGCAAATATTGCACGTATAAAAGATAGCTCTAATACGTATCATTACGTACTTGCTTCAAACGGCATGAAAACTGGCCAAAAAATTGAAGCCAACGAAGAAGCAGCCATTGAACCTGGTAACCGTTTGCCGTTAAAGAATATTCCTGTCGGTAGCACAATCCATGCGATTGAATTGCAGCCAGGCAAAGGCGCTCAAATGGTACGAAGTGCTGGAGCTAGCGCCCAGTTAGCTGCTAAAGAAGGTAATTATGCGCAAGTAAAATTGCCAAGCGGCGAAGTTAGAATGATAAATATCAATTGCACTGCAACCATTGGCTCTGTTGGAAATGAACAGCATCAGAATGTTAAATATGGTAGCGCAGGACGTAGGCGTCATATGGGTTTTCGCCCTAGCGTTCGCGGAGTTGTCATGAACGCTGCTGATCACCCCCACGGCGGTGGTGATGGTGGTCGTCACGGTATTGGTGGTGGTAAAAACCACGGCGCCGCACCACGCACACCATGGGGACAAAAAACCCTTGGCTACAAGACACGCCGACGCAAAACAAGCAATAAGTTTATCGTGCGTTCACGCCATGAAAGTAAAAGAAGGTAATATGTCATGAGTAGATCACTGAAAAAAGGACCATTCGTAGACCCGAAGCTTGCTAAAAAAATTAGTGCACTAGGGGCAGAAGACCGAACTATCATCAAAACTTGGGCTCGAAGCTCAACTATTGCACCGGAATTTGTCGGTAAAACTATTGCCGTTCACAACGGGAAAGTTCATGTGCCGGTTTTTATTACAGAAAATATGGTGGGTCATAAATTAGGTGAGTTTTCACCAACACGTAAATTCCGATCACACGGCGGTAAGCTCGCGAAAGGACAAAAATAATGAGCGTGCAAGCAATCGCTAAAGGTGTTCGCATGAGCCCCCGAAAAGTGGGTGTGGTTGCTGCATTAGTACGTGGTCGTAGTGTTAATGATGCACTGACTATACTAGAAAATACACCACGTCGTTCCGCTGACGCTGTAGCGCGCGTTATTAAATCAGCACGTGCAAACGCCGAGCATAACCATAATTACAAACCTGATACGCTAAACATTGTTGAGATTACTGTAACACCAGGCCAACGCCTAAAGCGATTCCGTCCCGCTGCACATGGCCGTGCGTTGCCATTTGAGCGCAAAGCATCACATATTCGTGTAATTGTTGACGGCGACAAACGTGAGGTCAAAAAACCTGCGCAAAAAAGCGTCAAGAAAGAGGAGAAATAATATGGGACAGAAAGTTAACCCAATTTCAATGCGCTTACAGGTCAATAAAGATTGGCGAAGTAAATGGTTCGCGAGTAAGAAAGATTATGCAACGTATCTAACCCAAGACCTGAAAGTTCGTAAATTAATTGAGACCAAGCTAGGCTCACGAGCTGCAATAAATAAGGTAGATATTGAACGTTCTCCAAACCTTGTAACGGTTACACTATCGACAGCAAAAGCAGGTGTTGTCATTGGTCGTGGCGGCAGTGGCGTACAAGAGTTAAAAAACGCTATTGAAAAAATATATGGCGTACCAACTCGCGTTAACATTGAAGAAATTAAGAAACCTGAGCTGTTTGCAAAATTGGTGGCTGAAAATATTGCTTTTCAATTGCAGCGTCGTATATCGTTCCGTCGTGCTATTAAATCGACCGCCGCCGCTACAATGCGTGCCGGCGCAAAAGGCATTAGAATTGAAGTTTCAGGCCGTTTAAACGGTGCAGAAATGGCTCGTCGAGAGAAAGAAATTGCCGGCAGCGTACCGCTTCATACATTACGAGCCGATATTGACTATGCGTACGTTCCAGCACAAACACCAGCAGGGATTATTGGTGTAAAGGTTTGGATTTACAAAGGAGAGGTATCATAATGTTACTTCCAAAGAAAACAAAGTATCGTCGAGTGCGGGTTGGGCGCATGAAAGGCGTAGCCACCAGTGGTAATACGATTGCATTTGGACAATATGCATTGCAATCACAAGGGATGGATCGAGTGACCTCACGTCAAATTGAGGCTGCACGACAAGCCATGACACGCTACATTAAGCGTGGTGGTAAAATCTGGATTCGAATCTTCCCACACACACCTGTCACTCGTAAAGCAGTTGGAACTAAAATGGGTAGCGGTAAGGGCAGCCCAGAGTTTTTTGTAGCAAAAGTACATCCGGGCACGATAATGTTCGAGATGCAGGGAGTATCTGAAGAAGTAGCTCGTGAAGCCATGCGTTTAGCAGCACACAAGCTACCGGTTAAAACTAAATTTTTGGTACGGGAGGATGCATAAATGAAGATTGCAGAAATCCGTAAACTATCGACAGCTGATTTAACTCGCGAAACAACCAAACTACGCGAAGAGATCGCTGAATTGCGTCGTCAGGTTGTAATGGGTGAGATTCAGAATTCACGCTTAATCCGAAATAAACGACGAGATTTAGCTCGTATGTTAACCGTACTAAGTGAGCAATTAGCAAGGGAGAATATATAATGGCAAAAGTTTTACAGGGTACGGTCACGTCTGACAAGCCAAATAAATCAGTTGTAGTCACAATTGTGACGCATAAAAGCCATCCGCTATACAAAAAACGCTATATTTCAACTCAAAAGGTTATGGCGCATGATGAAAAGAACGAAGCTAAGATTGGTGATAAGGTTTTAATTACTGAAACACGACCATTAAGTTCAAGTAAGCGATATAGTTTGAAAAAAATTATTGAACGACCAGTTTTGCGTGATAATAAAATTATTGGTGATGGGGGTGCTGTATGATTCAACAAGAATCACGACTAAAAGTCACTGATAATAGCGGTGCCAAAGAAATTCTTTGCATTCGCGTATTGGGCGGAACCCGACGACGATATGCTCGCGTTGGTGATGTAATCGTAGCTACAGTAAAGGATGCGGCTCCAAACGGTAATGTTAAGAAAAAATCGGTTGTTCGCGCAGTGGTTGTACGATCACAATATCCAATCAAGCGTAAAGACGGCTCAAGTATTAAGTTTGATGATAATGCAGCCGTTATTATCGGTGAAGACAAAATGCCAAAAGCGACGCGTATTTTTGGGCCTGTTCCACGAGAATTACGCGATCAAGGCTACGCAAAGATAATAAGCCTTGCGCCGGAGGTACTCTAATGAAAGAAGCTATGTATAAAATTCGTCTACAAAAAGGTGACCAAGTAATCGTTCGTACCGGCAAAGATAAAGGCAAAACCGGTAAGGTATTAGCCACGCATCCACGCGAAAATAAGGTAACGGTTGAAGGTGTCAATATAGCAAAACGCCACACTAAACCGAACAAACAGCATCCACAAGGTGGAATCATTGAGATTACGAAGCCAATCTTTGTCTCTAAAGTGTCGATTGTAGAACCTACTAGTAAAAAGGCTAGCCGCATCGGTTATAAATTTGATAATGATGGCAACCGTGTCCGTATCTTCAAAAAGACCAACAAGGAGATCAAATAATGGCAACTAAAACCGCACAAACTACAGCACGATTAAAGCGTCTATATATTGATACCGTAGTTAAAGAGCTCCAGAAAGAACTGAACCTTAAGAACGTGCACGAAGTTCCTGCTATTGAAAAAGTCGTAATAAATGTTGGACTTGGTCGTGCCAAGGATGACAAGCGACTTATGGAGGTTGCGACGACAACACTGCGCAAAATTACTGGTCAAGAACCTATACAAACAACTGCCAAGCAATCGATTGCCAGCTTTAAGCTACGTGAAGGCAATAAAATTGGTCTTAAAGTAACGTTACGTGGTGATCGAATGTATGAGTTTCTAGACCGACTTGTTAATATTGTCCTTCCTCGGTTAAGAGACTTTCACGGTGTCAGTGCTACTGCATTTGATAAGCAAGGTAATTACAGTCTTGGCTTGAATGATCAGACAGTCTTTCCTGAGTTGACCTTTGAAGACACGCCTATAACACATGGCATGCAAATTATATGTGTCGTTAAATCTGAACAGCCCGAGCATGCAAAAGCCTTGCTTGAAAAACTCGGCATGCCGTTTGAAAAATCTAAGAAGGAGTCGAAATAATGGCTAAGAAATCTATTGTAGCCCGCGATAAAAAGCGCCAGGAAATGATTAAGAAGTACGCCGCTAAACGCGCCGAACTAAAAGCAGCTGGTGATTTTGAAACATTACACAAACTACCCCGCAACTCATCACCTACCCGTTGGAAGAATCGTTGCATTGAAACCGGTCGTCCACGTGGCTATATGCGTACATTTGGCATGAGCCGTATTTCATTCCGTGAACATGCCTCTAAAGGTGAAATCCCAGGCGTAACAAAGGCAAGTTGGTAAGGAGTACGTATGGTTTCAACAGATCCAATTTCAGATATGTTAACTCGCATCCGTAATGCTATGATGGTGCAGAAGAACGAAGTTACGGTGCCGTATTCACGCATCAAAGAATCAATCGCAAAATTATTGGTTGAAAATAATTTTATTACAGACGTGCGCGTAGATGGTGATGGTATAGCCAAGTCATTGATTGTCACCATAAATCCAGCGAATCAAAATGCCGTCATTACTGAGATTCAGCGTCTAAGCAAGCCCGGTCGAAGGCAATATGTTAAAAGCGATGCTATCCCTACTGTTAAGCGCGGCCGAGGTATTGTTATTGTTTCGACATCACAAGGCTTGATGACAGGCGGCCAGGCACGTGCTAAGCGTCTTGGTGGCGAATTAATTTGTAAGGTTTATTAAGAGGTAATAATATATGAGTCGAGTAGGAAAACTACCAATCAAAATTCCATCTGGTGTGACAATCACTGTCGACAATCAAGAGATTACAGTAGCTGGCCCGAAAGGCACGCTCAAACAAGCTACCATGCCAGGTATCAACGTACAGCAAGAAGACGAAACAGTAAAAGTAACACGGATTAATGATGAGCCTGTTCACCGTGCAAAACATGGCCTCATGCGAACCTTAATTAACAACATGGTTTTGGGTGTTACTGAAGGTTTTAATAAAAAACTAGAGCTTCACGGCGTTGGTTATCGAGTTGCCATGGCCGGTAATCAGTTAAAAATGAATCTGGGCTATTCTCATGACGTTCTATATCCACTGCCAGAGGGCATAACAGTAACGGTTGAACAAAATACCGTCACCGTCTCAGGTATAAAAAAACAACAAGTTGGTCAAGTTGCGGCCGAGATACGTGCATTACGAAAACCGGAACCATATAAAGGCAAAGGTATCCGCTATGAAGGCGAGCATATTATACGCAAGAGCGGTAAGTCAGGAAAGGACAAATAGGGTAAGTAGGCATGGATAGATTGATGCAAAAATCGAATAACCGCATGCGTCGCAAAGCACGCATACGTAAAGTTGTTTCTGGCACAGCCACTAGGCCAAGACTGGCTGTAAATATTAGTACCGCTAATGTAAGCGCCCAACTAATTGATGACGAAAAGCAAATTACACTTGCAGCCGTTTCTACTATAGGTACAAAATCACCGTCAGGAACTATGACAGAAAAAGCAGCATGGGTTGGTGAGCAAATCGCAAAAAAAGCTAAAGCACTTAAAGTAAATCAAATTGTACTAGACCGTGGCGGAAAGCTGTACCACGGACGCGTAAAAGCCTTGGCTGATAAAGCTCGAGAAGGCGGATTGGAGTTTTAAATGGCTATCGATAGAAATATACAGAAAGACACAAATGATGAAAACCAGCTTGATGAGCGCATGGTACATATTGATCGTGTTGCCCGCGTTGTAAAAGGTGGTCGACGTTTTCGCTTCCGAGCATTGGTCATTGTAGGTGACCATAAAGGCCGCGTCGGTGCAGGTGTTTCAAAAGGACTTGATGTAACAAGTGCCGTTTCAAAAGCAACCGACAAAGCTAAAAAAAATATGGTCACTATTTCACTCTATAAAGGAACGGTTCCGCACGAGTCTGAAGCAAAAGTTGCTGGTGCTCAAATTCTTATTAAACCCGCTAGTGCGGGTACCGGTTTAATTGCAGGCGGTGTTGTCCGAACCGTACTCGAAGTAGCTGGCATTAGTAATGCGCTATCAAAATCACTTGGTTCGACAAACAAAATCAACATTGCTTATGCCACCATAAAGGCACTTGAGGCAATTCAGCCACAAAAGAATTGGGTAACTTCTAAAAATAGCAAAACGGCTCCACTTAAAAAATCCGAAAAAGCTAAAGCAGAGGTAGCAAAATAATGAAATACAACGAACTTTCATTAAAGAAACAAGCGCCAACCATCCGGTCAGGACGTGGCATTGCAGCAGGAAGGGGTAAAACTGCTGGTCGCGGCACCAAGGGTCAAAACTCTCGCTCCGGTGGAGGGGTACGCCTTGGCTTTGAAGGTGGACAAAATCCACTCGTACAGAGAATACCAAAATTGCCCGGCTTTCGATCGCATCGCGCCAAGGCTGAAAATATTTCAACGAGCCAGCTGGATACATTGACTGCAACAATCACGAATACCTCATTGTTTGAAGCAGGCTTAGTTTCCAGCCCATACGTTCGCGTTAAGTTATTGTTCGATAGCGACGTGAAGAAAAAACATACGGTAAGATTACAAAGTGCCAGTAAAGCGGCAATTTCAGCTATTCAAAGTGCTGGGGGTACATTTGAAAAAGCTGAAAGACCAAAACGAACTGCAAAAACAAAAAAAACAAAATAACAACACAAGATAGTGGCTTGTTTACGCTACAATTAAAATAAGGTGAGGGCTTGAAATGAATTGGAGAACAATTGGCAAGGCATTGACGAATGCGGAAATGCGAAAAAAGATATTTGCCGTTCTTGGGATGATCTTAATTTTTCGTATCCTAGCACATATTCCAATTCCAATCGCTAGCGGTGAAACACTTAAACAAATCCTCGAAACATTATTTAACTCTGCGCAAACATCACAGTTACTAAGCTTTGTAGATGTCTTGTCTGGTGGTGCACTGGCAAACTTTTCTATCATGCTTGTAGGTCTTGGCCCGTATATTAACGCTTCGATTATTATGCAGCTTTTAACGCGAGCCATACCTAAATTAGAAGCCCTCAATAAAGAAGGTGAGTTTGGACGTAAAAAACTCAATCAATACACCCGACTTATCACCCTACCCCTAGCTATAATTCAATCTGTCGGTTCTATCTACTTAGTCAAGCAAACAGCTGCAAGCATTGGTGGACTTGGGGATATTACCGCTACTGCAAGTTTTGGTCAGTGGGTGGTAATGGTGGCGTCATTAACTGGTGGCGCTATGCTATTGATGTGGCTTGGCGAGTTAATTACGGAGAATAATATTGGCAATGGTATTTCACTTATAATTACTGTGGGTATTGTTAGCCAGCTTCCTTCAACAATCGCAAATTTAATGAGCAGCGTCATACAAGACGACAAAAAGTGGAATATTTTTGGATGGGAGCTCCCCATAGATCAACGAGCTTTTTGGTATGCAATAGTGATTTTTGCTATTGTCGTCATAACCACCGTATTGGTTGTAAAACTTAACGAAGCTTCACGCAATCTAACTATTAATTATGCTAAGCGTGTCCAGGGTAATCGTATTTATGGCGGTGTAACGACAGTGTTGCCCATTAAACTTATTACCGCTGGAGTAGTACCCATTATATTTGCCGTTGCATTTTTAAGCGTGCCGGCTTTTGCAGGCCAGATAATGGCAGGATCTGAAAGCGCACGTCTACAAGAAATTGGCACCAATTTAGTAACGTGGTTTCAGACTCCTACGCCGCAAACATTTGCTGCTGGAGGTATTCAGCCATATATTTATCCGATTGTATACTTTTTGTTAGTGTTTCTGTTTACGTTTTTTTACACAAGTATCGCCTTTAATGCTCATGACATCGCTGAAAACCTTCAAAAACAAGGTGGTTTCATTGAAGGCGTTCGTTCTGGTCAGCAAACCGAAAAATACCTTTCACGCGTTGTTAATCGGTTAACACTGTTTGGGGCCATAAGTCTCGGTCTGCTCGCTGTTATGCCGATAATTGGGCAAGCCTTCTTAAATGTTAATATTACTATTGGTGGCACTAGTATTCTGATTTTAGTTGCCGTTGCTCTTGAGACTTTACGCAAACTAGAGTCGCAAGCCCTGATGCTCACATACGACCAATATGAACAGCCCGATTTTCTTTACGAAGCTGTCACGCCTGCTGAGGCTGGAACTGGTGGTAGACGTCTCCGTTTTATTAAAAAACCACGTATGTCAAGGAAAAAGAAATAAAACCCTTTACAAACAGAGGTTATCTTTGGTATACTTAAGTCTTGTTATATATTTATGGCCAGTAATAAAGAAGTGATAGAGTTGACCGGTACAATTGTCGAGACCCTACCGGGTACGCAGTTTAAAGTTGAACTCGAAAATGGCCATCAAATTATAGCTCATGTCGCCGGCAAGATGCGAAAGCATTTTATAAGAATTGTGCCAGGTGACAGCGTTACGGTTGAGTTGACCCCTTATGATCTCACTAAGGGCAGAATCACGTATCGTAAGAATTAAAGTATAAGCAGTGTGTCATTGCAAGCTTGAAAGGAGCGATGATCCGCATGAAGGTGCGTGCAAGTGTCAAAAAAATTAGTCCGGATGATAAACTGGTCCGTCGCAAGGGTCGTTTATATGTTATCAACAAATTAAAACCTAAGCATAAGCAAAGGCAGGGTTAGTTTATGGCTCGAATTTCAGGAGTTACCATTCCCTCAGACAAACAGGTTGAGATTGCTCTTACCTATATTTATGGGATTGGACGAAAAACTAGTCAAGAAATTTTATCAAGCACACAAGTTGATCCTACTACTCGCGTTAAAGACTTAACCGACGCTGAAATTTCTCAAATACAAGATGTGATTAACAATAGTTTGACTGTTGAAGGAGAATTGCAACGAATTGTAACCACGAACATAAAACGTCTTAAAGACATCAACGCGTATCGTGGATTACGCCACAAAGCAAATTTACCAGCTCATGGTCAACGCACCCGCACTAATGCGCGTACTCGTCGAGGTAAAAAATTAACGGTTGGCGGAACCAAGAAGAAAGCTCCGGCTAAGACATAAGGAATGGACATGGCAGAAGAAGCAACAACTACACCAACCACTACAATCAGCACTGTTAAGAAGAAGAAAGTTAAGCGACCTATTCCATATGGTCAAATGCATGTTTTAGCAACTTTTAATAATACGATCATAACCTTTACCGACCCCAAGGGCGGCGTACTTACAACTGCAAGTGCAGGTGGCTGTGGTTTTAGAGGATCGAAGAAGGGAACTGCCTACGCTGCGCAAATAGCAACAGAACGAGCTGCCACAGCCGTTAAACAGCTCCATGGCACCGCTAAAGTCGATGTATTTATCAAGGGTATCGGTTTGGGTCGAGAAGCGGCAGTCCGTACCCTTAGTAGTCAAGACATTAAAGTAGAGAAGCTAACTGATGTAACTGGCATACCGCACGGTGGTGTGCGACCAAGAAAGGCACGAAGGGTTTAGTTTATGGCACGGGATCTACAATCTATCGTAAAGATGAGCCGCCGCGAAGGCTACGCGCTGCACCCAAAAGCGCACAAAGCATTAGTAAAGCGTTCAACCCCACCAGGCCAACAAACTAGTGGTCGTTATAGTCGCAATAAACCCACACAATACGCAATTCAATTACGAGAAAAGCAAAAAGTGAAGCGATTGTATGGTTTATTAGAACGCCAGTTCAGCAAGCTGATGAAAGAGGCGGATGCAACGAAGGGGCAATCAGGTGAAATATTACTTCGTTTCTTAGAGCAACGACTTGATAATGTTATCTATCGAAGCGGCTTCGCTGTTAGTCGTCGTGCCGCTCGACAGCTTGTTACTCACGGTCATTTTATGTTAAATGGACGCCGTGTTGATATTCCATCAATACGAATTAAACCGGGAGATATCATTATCTTAAGAGACACTAGTAAAAAGAATGAATATTTTAAGAAGATAGATGAAACCAGTCCAGGCGGTCAAGAGAATGACATTAGCTGGCTGAAAGTTAACCGTAAGAAGTTTGAAATTAACGTAACTGGTGTTCCTTCACGCGAAGAGGTTGAGCCAGACATTAATGAACAATTAATAGTAGAGTACTACTCACGCTAAGGAGGCAAGGAGTAACATGTCAAAAAATATTCACACACCCGGTGTCGTAACAGTACAGGACCATTCTGCACAAAGTGCTAGTTTTGCTGTCGAACCGCTACATACCGGTTACGGTATGACACTTGGAAACAGCTTGCGCCGCGTGTTGCTATCAAGTATTGCCGGAGCTGCCATAACATCGTTCCGTGTTGAAGGTGCTTCTCATGAATTTACGACTATTCCGGGAATTAAAGAAGATATTGTCGATATCATGTTGGCACTCAAAGGTGTACGATTTAAGGTTTACTCAAGCGAACCACAGACCCTTTCAATTAATAAAAAAGGTAAAGGTAAAGTAACAGCCGGTGATATCATTACCAATGCCGACGTAGAGGTAGTTAACAAAGATCATGTCATTGCCACCATCGATGACGCGAAAGCTAGTTTAGCAATGGAAATTGTGGTTGAAACTGGCCGTGGTTATCGTCCGGTTGATGAAACCGCTCATCGAAAATCAAGTGATATGATTACACTCGATGCGATATTTAGCCCAGTTCATCGGGTTCGTTACAAGGTTGAGCATACTCGTGTCGGTCAAATGACAGACCTTGATAAACTAATTATCACGATAGACACTGACGGTTCGATCAGTCCTCGTGATGCATTTGAAGAAGCAGCAGCTATTCTTGTTAATCAGTACACAGCCCTGGCGGGTCAAACTCGTGTTGAGCAAGAAGCTAGCCCTATTACAGATCAAGAAAATGAAGACGCTTCAGAAGATAGTGCAGAATTGATGACACCAATTGAAGACCTAGGTCTTTCGGCTCGAACTACCAATGCTCTCATTAACAATGATATTCACACTCTGAAAGATCTATTTAGCCTAAATGATGCTGAACTACGTGATCTTAAAGGCTTTGGTGCAAAAGCATTAGACGAAGTTAAAGATAAAATGGCAGAACTGGAGATTTAAAGATGCATCGCCACGGATATAAAGGTCGTAAATTCGGACGAGAGCGTGACCAACGCGAGGCTCTGATAAAGAGTTTAGCGGAATCCTTAATAGTGCACGAGTCAATTGAGACTACACTACCAAAGGCAAAAGAGGTTGTTCCATATGTTGAAAAACTTATTACAAAAGCAAAAAAGGCTGACCTGCACAATCGCCGCCAAATAATAAGCGCCCTTCACACTATTCAAAGTGCTCATAAGTTGGTGGACGAAATAGCGCCAAAACTACAGGGTCGAAATAGCGGCCATCTACGAATAGAGCGTACGGGTTTTCGTCGTGGAGACAATGCTCAGCTGGCTCGCGTAAGTTTCGTTGACGACCTAAAAGCAGCATCCACACCTGCCAAGAAAACTGCCAAGGCGACTCCAAAACCAAGTAAAGCTACAACCCCAACCCCACCAAAATCGACCACTAAAAAAGCTGTGGAGGCAAAGCAATAATGAAGACATACAGCGCAAAACCCACTGATATCACTCGCAAATGGTATATTTTAGATGCCAGCCAGGCTACTTTAGGCCGTCTTGCTACTCAAGCTGCGGATCTATTAACGGGTAAATCAAAACCACAATTTACACATCATGTTGACTGTGGTGACTACGTTATTGTCATAAACGCCGATAATCTTAAGGTTACTGGTAAAAAAATGACTGATAAAATTTATTATCGTCACACTGGCTTTCCTGGCGGCATTAAAGACACAACTCTAGCAAAACAATTAGAGAAAGACTCACGTCAGGTAATTATTAAAGCAATACGTGGCATGATTCCATCTAATAAGTTACGTGATGGTCGCTTAGCACGCCTTAAAGTGTATGGCGGCGAAGAACATAATCATAGCGCACAACAACCTGAAAAAATTGATGTAAAGGAAATGAAATAATATGGCAAAAGACACATATTTTTATGCTCTTGGTCGTCGCAAAAGTGCTACAGCACGTGTTCGTTTAACGAACGGAAAAGGTTCTATTACGATAAATGACCAACCGGCTGAGGACTATTTTGCAACCAGCAAGAGTTTGCTTAATGAGCTTCAGAAACCATTTGTGATTTTAGATCAAGTAAACAAGTTTAATGTAAGCGCCAAAGTCTCCGGCGGTGGTCATGCTGGCCAGGTGGATGCAATACGATTAGCAATCGCTCGCGCCTTAGCAACCATGAATACGGATCTAAAAAGCACCCTAAAACGTGCTGACATGCTTGGGCGTGACCCGCGCGAAAAAGAGCGCAAGAAGTTTGGTCTTAAAGGCGCCCGTAAACAACGTCAGTTTACAAAACGTTAGTTTACTACACTGCTTCAATATAGTTTGTGCAGCCAAGATATCTTGGTTGGTATATCCGCATTTATTTGCGTAGTTCCAATAAATGACTAGATGTATATTTATTAATCTATTAATATCTATCTTTACACTCAAAATATTTGACATGGGCCATGATTTTATAGTACTTTATTACTCGTTATGTTAAACAGAGCGGTGAATTTTTATTTTTGGTTTACAGATCCACACATGTGGCGCTCCGTTTAAAGTTGAAAAATATTAAACCAAACCGCCACCCGGCGGTTTTTTTTATGAAAGGAACACTATGGACGAAAGAACAGAAATTATAAATGACCTTGAAGCGAGGAGATTAATGCGCGAATGTAGAATTGAATTAAGTATTGATGATGAACGATCTCCGGTGCAATATATGTCAGAATTACTACTCTATTTAGCTGCAGAACAATCAATTCAGCAATCAACGAGCGATAAAGCTATTCTTGCACGAGAACGATTGATGTCAACCGGAGAAATACCCTATTTTGCATAGATGTAGGTTATAATAAAGATTAATTATGAACAAACCAGTAATTCTAACTGGACTAAGAGCAAACAACGATCTACACCTAGGTAATTACCTAGGTGCTCTGTTGCCAATGGTTGAGTTACAAAAAAAATATGCCGGAGAATATCAAATTAATTTATTTGTGCCTGATCTGCACAGCTTTACCACACCAATTGATCATAGCCAGTTATACGACCAATCTATACATAATTTAAAGTTGTTTATCGCAGCTGGTCTTAGCCTAGATAATGAGAACACATTTATTTACCGGCAAAGCTTCATTCCCGCACATAGCGAACTTGCCGTTATACTCAATAGCTTTGTGTATATGGGCGAACTAGGTCGAATGACACAATACAAAGAAAAAGGTGAAGGTAAAAAAAATGTCAGTGTTGGACTGTTTGATTATCCCGTGCTTATGGCTGCTGATATTTTATTGTATGGCGCTACTTACGTGCCTGTTGGCGCTGATCAAACGCAACATGTCGAACTGGCTCGTGATATTGCAATAAGAATGACTAATAAATTTGGAGAATTATTTATTCCTCCTGCACCCGAGAAAGAACAAATTGCATTTGCAAATCAACAAACACGTTTACGAATCCGTGATTTACTTAATCCGGATAAAAAAATGAGCAAGTCCGATGGCAGCGGGAAGGGAATTATATTTTTAGGCGATACGCCCGAAGAAGCGCGTCACAAAATTATAACGGCGGCAACCGACTCATTTGAAGAAATTCAGCATGATTATCAAACACGTCCCGGCATATCTAATTTGCTTGATATATATAAATCTTTAGGGGGTGATATTGATGAGTTTATTGGTCAAAAACAGTACGGACCATTTAAAGCTACTGTTGCAAGCGCTGTAGCAGCTTTCTTAGAAAACTTTCAAGCTAAACTTGCTAATGTTGATGAACAAGCCCTCCAGCAAAAACTAGAGGTATCAGAACAGGCGATGAATGCACAAGCAAACAAAACGTTATTGAAAGTACAGCAAGCCGTGGGCTTACGAAAGGCTCATTAAATTGAGTGGACCTAATTCTGTTCGTGATAATACACCTACCCTGAATCAAGAACATCAATTATTGTCACCTATCAACAAGAGCCTATCACTGTTTTCTCAAAATGTTGAGCTAAATCTTATGAGCAAAATAATCTATCGAGATGGTAGTAAATGAAGATATTGAGTAACAGCAACCACACCGGTGCTCGACTTGATGCTTTTGTGCAACAATCTAAAGCAATCAGCCGAAGCCTTGCTCAACAACTAATTCATGATGGCAAGGTTACCGTTAATGAAAAAGTAGAAAAAGTAAGCTATAAGATACGCGCGGAGGACAAAATTAACATTGACTTCGATGAGAGTAGCTTAGCAGCAATACCTGATATAAAACTGCCAATCATCTATGAAGATAGCGACTGCATTGTGCTAGACAAGCCGGCAGGCATACTAACACACAGCAAGGGTGCGTATAATCCCGAAGCAACGGTAGCTTCATATATAAAATCAAAATTGTCAGATCTGGCGGGTGCTCGTGCTGGCATAGTGCATCGCCTCGATCGTGCCACATCAGGCTTGATTATTTGCGCAAAAAATCCAGCCGCTATGCAGTGGCTCCAAAAACAGTTCGCACAGCGAAAAGTAAAAAAAACATATATTGCGTTGACACAAGCCGGTCTGAAGCCGCAAAAAGCTATAATTGACATGCCGATCGAACGCGACCCAAAACAACCAAAAAAATTCAGAGTTGGCAGCAATGGTAAAATAGCAACAACTGAATACAGAATTGTGAGAACTAAAAATAAAATTACCCAAATCGAACTTCGGCCAATAACTGGTCGCACCCATCAAATTCGCGTGCACTTAAAACAAATCGGCTATCCGATTATGGGTGATACTTTGTATGGGGGCAAGAAGGCTAAACGCTTAATGCTTCATGCTTATAAACTTGAAGTAACGCTACCAAACAAAGAACGTAAGCT